>CAYWBJ010000437.1:0-56093 GCA_964456165.1 uncultured Gemmatimonadaceae bacterium
GCCGAGGCCAACCGGGCTTTCGCCCACTACCGCTTCTAGGCCTATATCCGCGTCATGGCTGAGCAACAACTCACAATGGACCGCATTCGCAACATTGGAATCGCGGCCCATATCGACGCGGGCAAGACGACCACCACCGAACGCATCCTGTTCTACTCGGGGCGACTTCACCGCATGGGTGAGGTCCACGAGGGTAATACGGTGATGGATTGGATGGACCAGGAGCGCGAGCGTGGCATCACGATCACCTCTGCCGCCACCGCTTGCGACTGGAAGGATCACCAGATCAACATCATCGACACCCCAGGGCACGTCGATTTCACCGCTGAGGTGGAGCGCTCGTTGCGCGTCCTCGATGGGGCGGTGGGCGTCTTCTGTGCCGTGGGCGGTGTAGAGCCGCAGTCGGAGACGGTGTGGCGGCAGGCGGATCGCTATCAGGTCCCCCGCATAGCTTTCGTCAACAAGATGGATCGCAACGGAGCCGATTTCTTCAAGGTCCTTGACATGCTCCAGGATCGACTTGGCAGCAACTTCGTCCCTGTGCAGTTGCCGATCGGCACTGGTGAGACCTTCACTGGCCTTATCGACCTGATTGAGATGAAGTCGGTCACCTACGAGGAAGGGACGCAGGGTGAGTCTTTTTTCGAGGACGAAATCCCCGGCGACCTGCTCGAGAACGCGCTCAAATATCGCGAGAAGATGCTCGAGGCAGTCGCCGACTTCGACGACCATTTGCTCGAGAAATTCCTCGACGGCGCAACCATCAGCCCCGACGAAGTGTGCACCGCGCTGCGGAAGGCGACCATCGCGCTCAAAGCGGTTCCGGTTACCTGTGGTAGCAGCTTTCGTTACAAAGGCGTTCAGCGTTTGCTGGACGCCGTTTTGGCATTCCTGCCGTCACCTGAGGACGTGGCCGAGGTCACCGGTACGCTTCCCGACTCCGACGAGGTCGTGACGCGCAATACCGATGTCGATGAGCCCTTTTCGGCGCTGGCCTTCAAAGTAATGACCGATCCTTTCGTCGGGCGGATCTGTTTCCTACGGGTCTACTCGGGAACGCTGCAGTCCGGCTCTTACGTGTACAACGCCACGAACCGCAAGCGGGAGCGCGTATCCCGCCTCCTCGAGATGCATGCGAACGACCGGAAGGAGCGCAAGGAAGTCTCCGCCGGCGATATTATTGGCGTTATCGGACTTAAGGATTCGACGACCGGCGATACCCTGTGCGACGAAGCAAACCCGGTCATTCTCGAGAAAATCGAGTTCGCCGAGCCGGTCGTGCACGTGGCAATCGAGCCAAAGACACGGGCTGACCAGGAGCAGCTTCATGTCGCCCTGAGCAAGCTGAGTGAAGAGGATCCGACGTTCAAGATTCACCTGGACGAGGATACCGGCCAGACTGTGATGTCGGGAATGGGAGAGCTGCACCTCGAGATTCTCGTCGATCGGTTATTGCGTGAGTTCTCAGTCGAGGCCAACGTCGGTCGGCCGCAGGTTGCCTACAAGGAAAGCCTCAAGCAGGCCACGGCGGCCACGGGGCGCTTTGTCCGTCAATCCGGCGGCCGCGGCCAGTACGGTCACGTCGAGATCGAGATCGAGCCGGGTGAGCCTGGGTCGGGGCTGGTATTCGAATCCAAGATTACAGGCGGCAACATTCCCCGCGAGTACGTCAACCCGGTGCGGGATGGAATCAAGGAGGCCATGCTGAGCGGTCCCGTTGCCGGTTATCCGGTCGAGGACGTGAAGGTTTTCCTGGTCGACGGTTCTCACCACGAGGTGGATTCCTCCGAGGTCGCCTTCAAGGTAGCCGGGAGTATGGCCTTCAAGGATGGTGCTCCAAAGGCCAAGCCCTATCTCATGGAGCCGGTGATGGATCTCGAGGTCGTCGTCCCCGAGAAATACCTGGGTGATGTCATCGGTGACCTCAATTCCCATCGTGGCGACGTGAAGGGTATCAACCCGAGATCTGACGCCCAGGTCATAACCGCCATAGTGCCGCTGAGCGAGACTTTCGGATACGCCACGCGTCTGCGGTCGCTTACCCAGGGGCGCGCTGTATTTACCCTGCAGTTCGCGAACTTTCGCCAAGTTCCGAAACAGATAACCGAGGAAATTGTTGCCAAGGTGCGCGGCGTCGAGGCTGCGTAGACCAAGAAGAGAGGATGACAACAAATGGCCAAGGAAAAATTCGAACGCACCAAACCTCACGTGAACATCGGCACCATTGGTCACGTCGATCACGGCAAGACCACCCTCACCGCGGCGATCATGATGAGTCTGGCTAAACAGGGTTTCGCCGAGGAAACCTCCGTCGACGATATCGATAATGCTCCTGAGGAGAAGGCCCGTGGCGTGACGATCAACGTCTCCCACCAGGAGTACGAGACCGAGGCTCGTCACTACGCTCATGTCGATTGTCCCGGCCACGCTGACTACATCAAGAACATGATCACCGGGGCGGCACAGATGGACGGCGCCATTCTCGTAGTCAGCGCCGCCGACGGCCCCATGATCCAAACCCGCGAGCATATCCTGCTCGCCCGCCAGGTCAATGTGCCGCAGATCGTCGTCTTCCTGAACAAGGTCGACATGGTCGATGACGAAGAGCTGCTCGAGCTGGTTGAGCTCGAGACGCGGGAATTGCTGTCTGAATACGACTTTGACGGCGACAACCTGCCCGTCATCCGGGGCTCGGCTCTGAAAGCGTTCGAAGGCGACGAAGGCGAGATGGGCACTCCGGCCGTGCTGCAGTTGATGGAGGCCGTCGACGAGTTCATCCCGCTGCCGACCCGTCCGGTAGACCAGCCTTTCCTGATGCCGGTTGAGGATGTGTTCAGCATCACGGGTCGCGGCACTGTCGGTACCGGTCGCATCGAGCGGGGCATCGTCAAGGTAGGCGAGGATCTGGAGGTTGTAGGTATTCGCGAGACCCGCAAGACGGTCTGCACCGGCGTCGAGATGTTTCGCAAGCTGCTCGACGAAGGCGAGGCCGGTGACAACGTCGGCATCCTGCTGCGTGGCGTGGAGAAGGAGGAGTTGCTGCGCGGCATGATTTTGTGCCATCCGGGCACGATCCTGCCGCACCTCAAGTTCAAGGCCGAGGTCTACATACTGACGACGAAGGAAGGCGGACGCGAGAAGCCCTTCTTCACGGGCTACCGGCCGCAATTCTACTTTCGCACGACCGACGTTACCGGCAGCATTACTCTGCCTGAAGGTACTGAGATGGTGATGCCGGGCGACAATGTCACCATGGATGTCGAGCTCATCCAGCCGATCGCGATCGAGCAGCAGCTGCGCTTCGCCATCCGTGAAGGTGGACGAACCATCGGTTCCGGTGTCGTGACCGAGATCTCTGACTAATTCGGCCGAACGCGAGCGGCGAGGAGAAGGGCAGTGGCAGTCGACAGGATCAGAATCAGGCTTAAGGCATACGACCATGCGGCGCTGGATCGCTCCGTGGACGAAATCGTGCAGACTGTCCGCCGCAGCGGCGCTCGCATCGTAGGGCCGGTGCCCCTGCCCACTTCCCGCACCATCTACACGGTGCTGCGGTCGCCGCACGTTGACAAGAAGTCGCGCGAGCAGTTTGAGACGCGGGTGCACAAGCGGCTTGTCGATATTTACGAGTCCACACCCCAGACGGTCGATGCTCTGATGAAACTCGATCTGCCTGCCGGTATCGGTATCGACATAAAGGTTTAGGATGGCTATTCAGGTAGAGGTACTCAGCACCGAGGGCAGCGCCACCGGTTCCATCGATCTGCCAGAGTGGCTTTTCGAGTCCAAGGTTTCGACCCAGGCCTTGCACCAGGCAGTGGTTACCTACGAGGCGAACCAGCGTCAGGGAAATGCCTCGACGCAGACCCGCTCCGAAGTGAGCTTTTCGGGGGCCAAACACCACCGGCAGAAGGGCACCGGGCGGGCGCGGCGCGGCTCGGTGCGCTCTCCCCTGCTACGCGGGGGGGGCGTGGCGTTCGGGCCCAAGCCACGCTCCTATTACAATCAGATGCCGAAGGCGCTAAAGCGGCTGGCTTTCAAGTCGGCCTTGTCGCTCAAGCAGCAGACCAATGCCGTTGTGGTTGTGGACGATTTCGAGTTTCCCGAGCCGAGTTCCAGGTCGTTCGCCCAGGTGATCGACGCGTGCGGGCTGTCCCAGAAGAAGGTTCTGGTGGTCACGCCAGAGAGTTCGCCCATGCTCGTAAAATCCTGTCGGAACCTCCCGAGAGTGGGGATCAGTCCGGTCGGGACACTGGCGACTTACGACGTGGTCGCAGCCGACACCCTGTTGTTCACGCGTCAGGCTCTCGAAAAGCTGGCGCAGCGTTGGACCAGTAACGAGCCCGCGCCGGGCAGCGCCGGCGACGAGGCCTAGGAGGAATCGGGTGAGCAACCACCGGTCCGTGTTACGCAGGCCGATCGTCACCGAGAAGGCCTCGATACTGCGGGAGGGAAACACCTACTCGTTCCAGGTCGATCCGAGTTCGAACAAGGTGCAGATCAGGCAGGCGATTGAGTCAATTTTCAGTGTGCACGTCGAATCGGTTCGGACCGTCAATGTGCCGAGCAAGCCGCGGCGTCAGGGAATTCACGCCGGCAGGCGCGCATCCTACAAGAAGGCCTACGTGACCCTGCGGGCGGGCGACACCATCGACGTGCTCGAGAGCGCGTAAGCCGAAAACGGAATACCAGTCATGCCGGTCAAGAAATTTCGTCCTGTAACGCCGACCCAACGCTACAAAACGGTCAACTCCTACGAGGAACTGACCACCAACACACCGCAGAAAGCCTTATTAGGGAGCCGTTCGCGCTCCGGCGGACGTAACAACCACGGGCGTATGACCATGCGTCGCCGCGGAGGCGGGCACAAGCGCCGTTACAGGGTCATCGATTTCAAGCGCGACAAGCGCGGAATTCCGGGCAAGGTGTCGACGGTCGAGTACGATCCGAACCGCTCGGCTTTCATCGCCCTGATCACTTACGCCGACGGCGACAAGCGTTACATCCTGGCTCCTAACGGGCTTCAGGTCGGCTCGCAGGTTATGGCTGGACCTGACGCCCCGATCCAGGTGGGTAACTGCCTGCCGCTTTCCCGAATCCCACTTGGCTCCACGGTCCACAATGTCGAGCTCAGTCCCGGTCACGGGGGACAACTGGCCCGCAGTGCTGGTGCCCAGGTGCAATTCCTGGCTCGCGACGAAGGTCGCGCCGTCTTGCGCTTACCCTCGGGTGAGTCCCGGGAGGTCCCCGAGGCGTGCGTGGCGACCCTGGGGCAAGTGGGCAACATCGAACACAGCAACGTCGTGCTTGGTAAAGCAGGTCGGGCCCGGTGGCTCGGCCGTCGTCCAAAGGTGCGTGGTGTGGTCATGAATCCGGTCGATCATCCGCACGGCGGTGGCGAAGGTAAGAGCTCAGGCGGCCGGCACCCGGTGACGCCATGGGGCAAGCCGACCAAGGGGTACAAGACTCGCAAGCGAAACAAGAAGTCGAACGCCTGGATTGTCAGGCGCCGCGGCTCTAAGTGATGAGGAGCAGCTGGCTCGATGCCTAGATCGATAAAGAAGGGGCCGTACGCCGACGAAAATCTGCTGAAGAAGATCGAGGATCTCAACCGCTCGGTAGACAAGCGCGTGGTTAAGACCTGGTCGAGACGGTCGACGATCATGCCTGATTTCGTCGGACATACGCTGGCGGTCCACAACGGCAACAAATTCATCCCGGTCTACGTGACCGAGAACATGGTCGGCCACAAACTCGGCGAATTCGCGCCCACCCGCACCTTCCGGGGCCACCCGGGCAGGACGACCGAGCGCGCGAGTGGCCTTCGTTAGCCCGACGGCACGATATGGAAGCTAGAGCCAAGACACGAAATATCGGTGTGCCCGCCACCAAGTTGCGGCAGGTAGTCGACCTCATTCGCAATAAGCCGGTGGAAGAGGCGCTAAGCATTCTACGTTTTTCCTCCCGGCACGTGGCGAAAACGGTTGAGAAGACACTGCGATCGGCGATCGCCAACGCCGTGAACAAGGACGAAGAGAACCCGGTTGACGCCGAAGACCTGGTCGTTGTCACAGTGTGCGCCGATCAGGGACGCAGTATCAAGAGGATTCGACCGCGCGCTCGCGGTTCGGCCGATCGGATCTCGAAGCGCCAGAGCCACCTCACGATCGTGGTCAGTGATGGCCGTGACAACGAGCTGGCCCCCGGTGCCGATGCAGAGGAGGCTGTCGTCGCGGAAGCGACGACAGCAGAAGAGCAATAGACTCGGCCATGCGGCGAGGAGCTTGACTTGGGACAGAAAACACATCCATACGGGTTTCGTCTGGGCGTAATCAACGGTTGGCGCAGCAACTGGTACGCGGAGAAGGATTTCGCGGCCTTGTTGAAAGAGGACCTGATGCTGCGACGCTACGTAGGTCAGCGCCTGCAGCGGGCAGGTGTATCCCGAATCAACATCGAGCGCCAGCCTAAGCGCGTCACAGTTGAGGTACACACGGCGCGTCCAGGAATCGCGATCGGGCGTCGTGGCGCTGAAGTCGATAAGCTCCGAGACGAACTCAAGGAACTTACGGGCAAGGAAGTCTCTTTGAACATCCAGGAGGTTAAAAAGCCCGAGCTCGATGCCCAGCTGGTGGCTGACAACCTGGCTCGCCAACTGTCGCAGCGCGTCGCTTTCCGGCGGGCGCTGAAGAAAACGATTGCCTCTACCATGCGCATGGGAGCGGAAGGCATCCGCATTGTCGTCGCAGGGCGGATCGGTGGCTCCGAGATGGGGAGGCGCGAGCGGTCCGAACCAGCCGGCCGAGTGCCGCTCCACACGCTCCGCACCGACATCGACTACGCTACCGCCACGGCTTTCACCACGTCTGGCACCGTAGGCGTAAAGGTGTGGATCTGTCATGGCGAGCGGGTAGAGGACGAGGTCGCCGTCTAGTAATCGCAAGGATAAGGTCATTCTACGATGTTGATGCCCAAGAAGGTTAAGTGGAGGAAACAGGCGCGCGGGCGCATGCGTGGCAACACGAAGGGGGGGGACATGGTTTCCTTCGGTGAGTTTGGCCTCAAGGCGCTCGAGCCGGGGTGGATCTCGAGTCGCCAGATCGAGGCAGCGCGCATCGCCATAAGCCGATCCATGAGTCGTACTGGTAAGTACTGGATCCGCATTTTTCCGGATAAGCCGATTACCAAGAAGCCGGCTGAAACGCGGATGGGTAAGGGCAAGGGTGCCCCGGAGGGCTGGGTCGCTGTAGTGAAGCCGGGTCGAGTGATGTTCGAGTTGGCCGGCGTCACCGAGGAGATGGCCAAGGAGGCGTTTCGGCTTGCCGGCCACAAGCTGCCAATAAAGACCAGGTTGGTACAGCGCGTCGGGGGAGCATGAAAAGCAGCGAACTCAGAGAGATGACGGACGAAGAGGCCGGTATTCGCCTCGGCGAGATCGAGGAAGAGGCCTTCAACCTGCGCTTCCAGCACGCGTCCAGCCAGCTTGCGAGTCCCATACGATTGCGCCAGCTGCGGCGCGATATCGCGCGGGCTCGCACCGTACTGCGGGAACGCGAACTCGGTCTCGCAAAGCCGACGGGTGGAGAAGAGAATGGCTGACAAGACGACCGGCCGACGCACTGTTGAAGGCCGTGTCATCCAGGCGAACAACGAAAAGACGCGCGTGATTGCTATCGACCAGCGCATCCCGCACAAGCTCTACGGCCGCATTATCCAACGGACCGTGAAGTTCGTCGCCCACGACGAGAAGAACGAGTCGAAGGTGGGTGATGTCGTGAGGATTCGCGAGTGCCGTCCGATGAGCAAGACCAAACGTTGGTACCTCGCACAAGTTCTCGAAAGCAGCACGGAGCGTTAGGCTATCCAATGATCAGAGAGTACACCGTAGTCAACATGGCCGACAACGCCGGTGCCCGCAGAGCACGGTGCATTCGCGTGTTGGGAGGCTCGAGAAAACGCTATGCCAACGTTGGCGACACCATAGTCGTCGCGGTGCACGATGTTCTGCCCAACGGTCCGCTCCAGGAGGGGCAGGTTGCTCACGCGGTCGTGGTCAGGACCAAGAAGGAATATCGGCGGCCCGACGGCTCGTACATCCGCTTCGACGAGAATGCAGCCGTCCTGCTCGACGAGAACAAGGAACCGCGAGGTACGCGCATCTTCGGTCCGGTAGCCAGAGAGCTCCGGGATCGCCAGTTTATGCGCATCGTCTCGCTCGCACCCGAAGTGCTGTAAGCAGAGGTTACAGGGAATGAACATTCGCAAGGACGATCAGGTTCAGGTCATCAGCGGGAACGACAAGGGGAAGCGGGGCCGCGTCCTCAGCGTCACCAAGGATAAGAGCCGGGTATTCGTCGAGGGAATCCGCATGATGATGCACCACACCAAGCCCAGTGGTCGCGACCAACAGGGCGGAATTATCGAGCGGGAGACGTCAATCCACGTGTCGAATTTGATGATCGTCTGTTCCAAGACGGACGCGCCCACGCGAATTCGCAAGAAGCGGCTCGACAGTGGCAAATATGTGCGAGTTTCGGCGCGAAGCTCGGAAATGATTGGTTCATAGGCGGGCGAAATGGCAACAGCACTGCAGGAGCGTTACCAGAATAAGGTCGTGCCGGCGTTGATCGAGCGCTTCAGTTACGGCAATCCCATGCAGGTTCCGGGGCTTGAAAAGATCGTAGTCAACATCGGCTGCGGCGATGCTGTGCAGGAGTCCAAGGTCCTGGATGCCGCGATCGGCGACCTCACGGCAGTCACAGGACAGAAGCCAGTGGTGCGGCGGTCCAAGAAGGCGATCTCGAACTTCAAGCTGCGTCAGGGCATTCCGGTGGGTTGCATGGTGACCATGAGGGGGACCCGCATGTTCGAGTTCCTCGACCGCCTGATAAACTTCGCGCTGCCGCAGATCCGTGACTTTCGCGGCGTCTCCGGGCGCAGTTTCGACGGGCGTGGCAACTACAACCTGGGACTTAAGGACCAGATCATCTTTCCCGAGATCGACTACGACAAGATCGATCAGCTGCGGGGCATGGACATCGCCATCGTCACGTCGGCGAACTCGGATGGCGAGGCCAGAGAACTGCTCGCTCAGTTCGGGATGCCCTTCGGCAACTAGCGGATCAAACAGAGAGAGAGTCGATGCCCAAGAAGTGTTTGATCGTAAAGCAGTCCAGGAAGTCGAAATTCAAGGTGCGGGAATACACCCGTTGCCAACGTTGTGGCCGGCCGCGGGCTGTGTATCGTAAGTTCGGTCTCTGTCGCATCTGTTTTCGCGAACTGGCCCTGCAGGGTGAGATACCGGGCGTAACCAAGGCCAGTTGGTAGGCAAGGAGATACTTCGGCAATGAGCATGACCGATCCAGTGGCCGACATGCTGACCCGCATCCGTAATGCGTGTCAGGCTCGACAGCGGCGCGTCGACATACCGGCTTCGAAATTGAAGCGAGAGATCGCCCGCGTCCTAGCTGAGAGTCGCTTCATCGACAATTTCGCCTTCATCGACGACGGAATTCAGGGCAAACTCCGTCTGTATCTGCGCTATGACGAGGCCGCGCAATCGACGATTCGCGGCATCAATCGGGTCAGCCGTCCCGGCTTGCGTCGGTACGCGAACAAGGACAAGGTGCCTCGCGTGCTACGCGGCCTCGGAATCGCCATCGTCTCGACCTCGCAGGGGTTAATGACCGCCCGCGAAGCCCGTCGTTCGAAGATCGGCGGCGAGATTCTCTGCACAGTCTGGTAATCGGGGAGATTAGCCGTGTCGAGAGTAGGCTCGCAGTCGATCGCTCTGCCCCAAGGGGTGGAGGCCGCATACGCTGAGCGGCAGGTACAGGTCAAAGGTCCGAAGGGCGAGTTGGCGGTTCCAATGGTTTCCGACGAGATAAATGTCGTGGTGGGAGACGGGCGGATCGACGTTGAGCGGACATCTGAGACCAAAGAGGTACGTTCCTTCCACGGGCTTACCCGCTCCCTGATCGCCAATGCCGTAACGGGCGTTCACCAGGGATTCGAGAAGCGCCTTGAGATCTATGGTGTCGGCTACCGCGCCGAAAGCCAGGGTAACAAGCTGACTTTGCACTTGGGTTACTCGCACCCGATCGAGTATGAGGCGCCCGAGGGAGTTCAGATCAACACGGAAGAAGTCGCTGGCGAGGCGCAGGTAGCTATCGTAGTGCAGGGTATCGACAAGCAGGCGGTAGGCCAGGTCGCCGCCGAAATTCGCTTCAAGCGCAAACCGGACTCCTACAAGGGGAAAGGTGTGCGCTACCAGAACGAGGTCATCCACATCAAGGCCGGCAAGGCAGCGGTAACGTAGACATGGCAAGCAAGGCGCAGACGGAGAGACTTCGAAACCGGAAGAGACGGCGGCGGCATCGCATTCGCAAGCTCGTTTCGGGCACGGGCGAGCGGCCGCGGATGGTCGTGCATCGTGGAATTTCAAATATCGAGGTCCAGATTGTAGACGATACGGCCGGCCACTCGGTGGTCGGTATGTCCACCCGTGGCAGGGAACTGCGGGACAGGAAATTCGACAGCCGCAGTGCGCAGGGCCACGAAATCGGTAAGCTGATCGCTGCCAAGGCGCTCGATAAGGGTATTAGCAAGGTGGTGTTCGATCGCGGGGGATTTCTCTTTCACGGCATCGTCAAGGCCGTCGCCGACGGCGCGCGCGATGGCGGTCTGAAGTTCTAGGCGCCCGACAGAGGGGACAGGAAAATTGCTGCAAGCAGATAGCGGATCGGATCTCAGCGAGGTAGTAGTACAGAACGGCATTCGGCGGGTGTCCCACGTCCGCAAGGGCGGGCGCCGGTTCAGTTTCAACGCCATCATCGTGGTCGGTGACCGTAACGGGCGCGTTGGAATAGGGACGGGCAAGGCAGGAGAGATAGCCGAGGCGATCCGCAAGGGGACCGAGGCGGCGAAGAAAAGCGTCGTGAGCGTGCCCGTTGTCGATGGCACGATCCCACACGAGGTCCTGGGGCGTTTCGGGGCTTCGCGCCTGATGCTCAAGCCGGCAGCGCCGGGAACGGGCGTTATCGCAGGTGGTGGCGTTCGCATCGTGCTGGAGATGGCCGGAATTAGCGACATTCTCACCAAATCGCTGGGATCGAGCAATTCGCACAACGCGATAAAGGCCACGCTGGACGGGCTGATGCAGTTGCGCGACGCGCAAGAAGTCGCGCGTGTCCGGGGTATCGATCCGAAAATGCTGCGGGGATAGGCTCATGAAACTAGCGATAACCCAACGGCGGAGTGCCATCGGTCGCGGCAAGGCGCAGAAGGCCACCATCAAGGCCCTCGGTATTCGCCATCTTAACGATCAGGTCGTTCAAGACGACTCCCCGCAGATCCGCGGTATGATCAAGCGGGTTTCGCACTTGATCGAGGTCCGCGAATTGACCGTGGACGGCTAGCAGAACTAGGATAACGCTCAAACAGTCAGGTCATCGTCATGCAACTAGGCAACATTCCCTGCCCTTCGGGGTCGCGCAAGAAAAGCAAGAGGCTTGGGCAGGGGCAGGGTTCGGGAACCGGCAAGACTTCTGGCAAGGGGCACAAGGGCCAGCGCTCCAGGTCCGGGGCCAAACGGGGACGCCGCACCGGCTTCGAAGGTGGCCAAAATCCCATGCACCGGAGGCTGCCAAAGATCGGCTTTTCCAACGAGCCATTCCGGGTCACCTACCAGGTGGTAAACGTCGGTGCTGTCGAGGAACGTGGACTCGAGGGCGAGGTCGGTCCGGAGGAACTGCTCAAGGCAGGGTTGATTCGCAAGCTTTCCGCGCCGGTCAAGATCCTCGGTGGGGGAGACCTGAGTCGCGCGATCACCATCAGGGCAAATCGTTTTTCCAAGTCCGCCCGCGAAAAGCTCGCCGTGGTAAACGGCGCGGCTGAGGTGATTTAGGTGCTCCAGAGCTTCCAGAACTGTTTCAAGATCCCGGACCTGCGCAGCCGGATCATCTTTACCGTCAGTCTGCTGGTGGTTTATCGCTTCGGCGGGCAGATTACCGTCCCCGGCGTCGACCTGCAGGTTCTGTCCGACTACTTCTCCAATACGGGTGGTACCCTGTTCGGGCTCTACGATATGTTTGTTGGGGGTGCCTTCACCAGGGCGACGATCTTCGCGCTGGGGATCATGCCCTACATCAGCGCCTCGATCATCCTGCAGTTGCTAGGGGCGGTGATTCCCCACTTTCAGAAGCTGCAGCGCGAGGGCGAAGAGGGGCGCAAGAAGATCAATCAGTACACCCGTTACGGCACGGTTTTCCTGGCAGCTGCTCAGTCGCTGGGTGTTACCTACTTCCTCGAGTCGATCAACACGCCAGCTGGGATGGCGGTTGCGGAGCCGGGTTGGGCTTTTAGGCTGGCGACGATGATCACCATCACGGCCGGAACGGTGTTCATCATGTGGCTCGGCGAGCAGATCACCGAACACGGAATCGGCAACGGTATATCGCTGATCATCTTTATCGGCATCATCGCCGAGTTACCATTCGCGATCCGCAGTGAGTACGAGCTCTTCATGCTCAACCGCGGCGCCGGCAAGAACATCATCCAGGAACTGTTCCTGGTCGCTCTGATCCTCTTCGTGGTAGCTTTCGTCATCTTGCTGACACAGGGGCAGCGCAAGATACCGGTTCAGTATGCAAAGCGCGTCGTCGGTCGCAGGGTCTACGGCGGGCAGACGACCAGCATCCCTCTGCGCATCAACACGGCCGGCGTGATCCCAATCATCTTCGCCCAGTCGATCATGTTCCTGCCCGGAACCGTCACGCAGCTGTTTCCCGGCAGTGCGGTCATGGAGACACTAGGAGAGTGGTTCTCCATGCAGTCACTGTTCTACTGGTCGGTCTACGCGCTGATGATCGTATTCTTCGCCTATTTCTACACCGCGATCGTCATGGATCCGAACCAGCTTTCGGACAATATGAAGAAGCACGGCGGCTTCATTCCCGGCGTTAGGCCGGGGCCAAAGACGACTGCCTACATCGACAAGATCATGACTAGGATCACGCTGCCCGGCGCGATCGCTCTGGCTCTCGTTGCGGTAATTCCCTTCTTCATCACGCAGCAGTTCCAGGTCAGTCCCTCGTTCGCGCAGTTCTTTGGCGGTACGGGCCTGCTGATAATTGTCGGCGTCGCTTTAGACACATTGCAGCAACTCGAGTCCCAGCTGGTCACACGCCACTACGAGGGATTCATGAAGAAGGGCAGAATCCGGGGAAGGCGGTAGCGTCCCCGCAACGGGAGCAAAATCGTGAAGGTCAGAGCATCCGTAGGCAAGCGTTGCGCCGAGTGCAAGGTGATCCGACGTAAAGGCGTAGTAAGGGTAATCTGCAAGCGCAACCCGCGACACAAGCAACGGCAGGGTTAACAGGAGGTCTATCCAAGTGGCTCGTATCGCTGGCGTTGATCTACCAAGAGACAAGAGAATCGAGATCGGCTTGACCTACATCTACGGCATCGGGACGACCCTGGCCGAGAAGATCATCTCTCAGGCCGGTATTGATTCCGACACCAGAACGCACTCGCTCACCGAGGAGCAGGTCACCCAGTTGCGCGCCATCATCGAATCGAACCACAAGGTCGAGGGGAGCCTACGGGGTGAGGTCAACATGAACATCCGCCGGCTCATGGACGCGGGGGCCTATCGCGGCCTGCGTCATCGTCGTGGCCTGCCCGCGCACGGCCAGCGCACTAAGACCAACGCACGAACGCGGAAGGGGCCGCGGCGGTCAATTGCTGGCAAGAAGAAGTCGCCGCCCAAGGGATAGCGAAGGCCGCTAACGGCGGACAGATGCCGGACAAGGCTGATGATGTCCAGCGATAGGTCCGGGCAACCGGACGTTCAGGAGTAACAACGCGCCCCACTGGGCGCCATCGAGAGGCAGGGATTTGCCACCAGAAAGAGCGAGACGAAGACGCAAGAAGTCCAAGAGCGTGGAATCGGTTGGTGTGGCTCATATTCTAGCCACGTTCAACAACACGATAATCACGCTGACTGATACCCAGGGCAACGTCATTTCCTGGGCGACCCCGGGAAAGATGGGTGTGAAGGGAAGCCGCAAGTCCACTCCTTTCGCCGGGCAGATGGCGGCTGAGCGTGCCGCTCAGGAGGCGATGAGCTTGGGCCTGCGTCGCGGCGAGGTGTTGGTCAAGGGGCCCGGAGTCGGCAGGGAATCGGCGATCCGGGCGTTGCAGGCCACTGGCCTGGAGATCTCGGCGATCCGCGATGTCACGCCGATCCCCCACAATGGCTGTCGCCCACCCAAACGCCGCAGAGTGTAACCGGGAGATTTCTCCGAATGAGTAGGTACGTAGGTCCGAATTGTCGCTTCTGCCGCCGCGAGGGCGCGAAGCTTTTTCTAAAGGGCGAGCGCTGCGGTCTGGAGAAATGCTCCTTCGAGCGTCGCAGCTACGCCCCCGGTCAGCACGGCCAGCGCTTGCGACGCAAGCAGTCCAATTACAGCGTTCAGTTGCGGGCGAAACAGCAGTTGGCGCGCCTCTACGGTATCCGCGAGGGACAGTTTCGTGGTTACTACAAGGAGTCGACCCGGGTTCCGGGCGTCAGTGGTGAGAATCTTCTGCGACTGCTCGAGAGCCGGCTGGATAACGTCGTCTACCGCCTGGGCTTTGCACCCTCGCGGAAAGCGGCTCGGCAGTTGGTGCGCCACAATCACATCGTGGTGAACGATCGTCGGGTCAATATTCCGTCATTCCTCACGTCGCCGGGGGATGTGATAAAGGTCGAGGAGAGGAGCCGGCAGCTTGATGGTATTCACGAGTCCCTCCGCCGCTCACGTGACCTCGTGCCCTGGTTGTCCGTTGATAAGGTCAATTTGCAAGGTAGCGTGCTAGAGAGGCCGAACCGCGAGGACATTCCAACGGTGGCCGAAGAGCAGATCGTCATCGAGTTCTATTCGAGAGTTTAGTGGCTACTATCCCCAGCCCCGTTCACACGATTCGTCTTCCCGCAGACAGGGAGTCAGGTGCCGATGAAAATTGAAGGTCTCCAGATGCCGAGGAACGTCGAAGTTGACAAGGACAACCTCAGCGAAACATATGGTGACTTCGTAGTTCAACCCCTAGAGAGGGGGTTTGGTGTAACGCTCGGCCATAGCTTGAGGCGGATACTGCTGTCGTCGATCCAGGGCGCGGCGATCACCCGCTTGAGCATCGAAGGTGTCCAGCACGAGTTCTCCGCCGTTCAGGGATTGCGCGAAGACGTGCCCGAGATGGTCCTCAACCTCAAGGAAGTGGCGATTCGGTACCATGGGTCCGAGGAGCGCATCCTGCACATCGAAGGTGTTGGACCGGGCGAGTTGCATGCCGGCGATCTGGCGGTGGATCCCAGCGTCGAGATTATGAATCCAGATCGCTACATCACCACCCTGGAAGAGGGTGCCGAGCTCAAGATGGATCTGACGGTCGCTCAGGGCCGCGGGTATGTTTTTGCCGATGAGAACAAGAACGGCGAGTTGCCGATCGGCACGATTTCGCTCGATGCCAACTTCTCGCCGGTTCTGACGGTCCACTACGACATTGAGAATGCCCGCGTTGGTCGTCGGACCGACTATGACAAGCTGTCTCTGAGCATCCACACGGACGGTTCGCTTACGCCCGATGACGCGCTGGCGCAGGCCTCTAAGATCTTGATGGAACACCTGAACCTGTTTGTCGTTTCCGACGAAGGGGCCGATGTTCCGGAAGAGCGCCAGGTCGACGAGGAGACGAAGCGGGTGGCGAAGCTCCTGGCGATGCCGGTTGAGGAGCTGGAGCTTTCCGTGCGGTCTGCCAACTGTCTCCGGGCGGCCGGCATTTCGCACCTTCGCGAATTGGCCGAACGGACCGAGGCCGAAATGCTCAAGTACAGGAACTTCGGGCGCAAATCACTCAACGAACTCGGAGAAATTCTCCAGAGTCTCAACCTTAGTTGGGGTATGGATCTGACCCTATACGAGGGAATCGAGATCGACGACGGCGTGGCCAGCCCTCTTGCAGAGGAATTCTGAGACAGGTTAGGACGCAATGCGACACGGTAGGAAAGTTCCCAAGCTGGGGCGCAAGCACAGCCAGCGCAAAGCCATGCTGGCCAACATGGTCTCGTCCCTGTTGGATAACGAGACGATCCGCACCACGCGCGCCCGCGCCAAGGCGCTGAGGCGCACGGCCGATCACATGATCACCTTCGCCAAGAGAGGAGATCTGCACGCTCGTCGCCAGGTTCTGCGACTTCTCGCCAACAAGCGGGTGGTCGGCAAGCTATTCGATGAGCTGGGTCCTCGCTACAAGAGTCGGAATGGAGGCTATACTCGGATCCTCAAGCTGGGGCCGCGTCGGGGAGATGCTGCCGAAATGTGCATTCTCGAGTTGGTCGATCGACCCGGCGCCGACGCCGCGGCGGAGGCTGAGGATACCGAGGCCGTAACCGAGGACGCAGCACAGAGCTGATCTCCCGAGTCGCGGGTCGCGAGTTGGCGGCATCGCAGAACAGTTTGAACGAAAGCGAGGCGAATTCCATTCGCCTCGCTTTTCTGTACATACACAATTTCCCTATCCAGGCGAACCGAGATGAAGCGCGGTAATCGTATCCAGCTGCAGATTGACGGCATGTCTGCGCAGGGTGACGGCGTGGGCTGGCACGACGGCCGTGAGGTCCACGTCCAACGCGCAGTACCGGGAGATGTGGTCGATGTGGTCATCGTTCGCAAGCGCAAGGGCCGTTTGGAGGGTCGGGAAGTCGGTGTGGTCAGTCCGGCCATGGAACGGCTGGAGCCATTCTGTCGTCATTTCGATAGCTGCGGCGGGTGCCGTTGGCAACACCTTAGCTATGAGGACCAACTGGTTCTCAAGGCCGATATGGTCAGGTTGCCGCTCATGGCCTCCGGCATCGACCCTGGCACGATCGCGCCCATCGTTCCCTGCGACGAGCCGACATTCTACCGCAACAAGATGGAGTTCTCCTTCGCTTCCGGACCGGAGGGCGAACTGCGACTGGGGCTCCATGTCCGTGGGCGCTATAACTGGGTCTTCGACCTGATCGAGTGTCATCTGCAGTCCCCACTCTCAAACCGGATCGTCGAGGCCGCCCGGAGCGAGGCCGTTGATCGTGGGATGCCGGCGTACGACCTGAGGAGTCACGAAGGTCTGCTGCGGTTCCTGGTGATCCGGGAAGGGAAATTTACCCAGCAGGTGATGGTCAATCTGGTCGTAGCGGAGTACCCAAGAGAGGACGTCGCCGCGATGGCCGCCGCCGTCTGTACCAAGATTCCGGAGATCACCTCGTTCGTGGTCACCCAACACTCCGGCAAGGCCCAGGTTGCGCGGGGAGAGCGCGAGTTCGCGGTCGTCGGTGGTGATACGATAGTCGAACGGTGTGGCGACCTCGATTACCGGATCTCCACGCAGTCGTTCTATCAGACCAACTCTCACCAGGTAGTCGCGCTCTACGATCTGGTGGCGGCGCAGGCTCCTCCACTGCAGGACCTGAGGGTGCTGGACCTGTACTGCGGAACAGGTGGCATCGGCCTGCACCTCGCGGATCAAGGTGCTCGTGTCCTTGGGATTGAGCAGGAGGAGGCGGCGGGCGAAGATGCTCGTCGCAACGCCGCGGCGAACGGACTTGAAAAGGTCGAATTCCGCTCTGGACGTGTCGAGGAACTGATCGGGGACCTGGACGATTGCACCTTCGATCTGGTGGTCGTGGATCCGCCCCGCGCCGGCTTGCACAAGAACGCATTGGCCGCGCTGAGAGAAATTTCGCCGCCCGCCCTGCTCTATGTTTCCTGCAACCCGGTCACCCTCGCCGAGGATCTGGTTGAGCTGCTAGCCGCCGGCTACGTCGCCCAGTCGGTGGTTCCGGTTGACATGTTCCCACAGACCCCGCATTGCGAGGTCGTTGTCCGCCTCGCCCGGTCTGCAGGGGGGGAACACCTTGATGACTGGAAGCCGGCTTCCGAGTAAGTCGTAACAGACAATTATTTAAGTTCATTTTTTATATGCAGATATACTGATAAAACCGGCGATGGCGAAGGTCGGAAAAACGACGAAGGCTACCGGGAAGGGAAATGGGGAAAGACAAGCAAGGCCGCTGCTAGGTCCGGCGAAGCCAAGACGAAGTCCAGTAACGGCGAGGCGAAAAAGGCCAGCAAGCACCAGTTCTCGATCCTCGTGGTTTTCAATAAGCTATTACACCAGTCGACCCTGTTTGGCGGATTTCGCGATGCCGAGACCGACGCCGAGGTGGTTCTCCTGCGTCTGCAGACCAAGTTCGTCGAACATAGGAGCGGCAAGGCCATGGTGCGCAAATTTGCTTTCCGCAAATTCAAGGAGGATCCCCAAGCCGTCCTCTATCTGACGACACCGCCAAGTATCAACGGCGGCAGCTTCGAGCCCACCGACCGTCTGCTGAAATTGGGCGAACAGCTCCAGCCCTCGGAAACGATGAATGTCGAGGGTGCTGATAGACCGGTCTACTTTTCCGGCAAGGAATACTTTCTGAGGAAGAGTTTCTACGTTGCCGATAATCCGGCTAATCCGGTACGCGCGAGGAGGCCGTCGAGAAATTACCCAAGGACGTTGTGGTTGCCTGGGACGACATCATCGAGATCTGCGTCGACTCCGTAACCTCGTTTCCGCATGGTCCCGCCAATCTGCGGCACGATGTGCTGGATCGCTATCTGAGCTAAGCCATCCTCACATTGAGTTAGCGCGTTTCAGGGAAGATGAGAAACCGGAAGAGGACAAGCTGAAGAGCGAAACGCTTGTGGCGCCGGGTCGGTGCAGTTGCGGATAAAACAACAGAAGGACAAGTTGACTGACGAGAAGGTCAAGGCTGCTCTTCCAGGAACGCTCGGAAGCACCTAAGATACGGGAAGAGGGCGGGTAGAAACGAGAGATGGGCGGCGGTCGCCCGACCACCTTGCCCGATCAAACTCACCCTATTGCTGTTCGCCTCCCTCGTCAGCGGGCTTGCGTTGCCGGCGCGGGGTGCTGGCGTTGCTGGCGCTGCTGGCGCTGCTGGTCATACTCTGATTCTCCAGGAATCCATAGAGCTGGCTCAGGTGGCTGTGCGCTACCTTGAAGGCCGGGTTGTCCTTGATGTGGCGGCTGTAACGCCAGTTGACGTCATCGTCTTTTTGCAACGGGACCTGCTGCGGCTCGTACGCGAATTGCAGCCCCAGCTGGAGAACGCTCTTTTCCTTGATCTCGTGCAGGTAGTGGCGCGTCACCTGTCCAATTACATCGATCTTGAATGGGAGCTCCGGGCAGAATTGCTTGACGGCGTCGGGAAAGTTCAGCGTCGGGTAGAAGGTCAGGTGGATCATCTGTTTGCTTAACTCGGAGAAAGCAGCCTCCCAGTACTCGGCCTCGAAGTTCGGCTCGTCGTTGACGTCGGCTGGGCACTTGTCGCCCAGCATAAACGTCAGGAAATCGGGACCGGCCTCGATCAGGCAACCGCCGGTGCTGTAGTCGATCAGGTCGGCTTGTATGCCGGCTTCCTCCGACATGAACTCGAGCGGTCTCACCACCTCGTTCTGCGTCCGTGCCTCCATTACCTCGCACAGCATTTTGTAATAGCTGCGTTCGTGGCTGAAGTAGGTCAGCAGCTTTTCGCCTTCGGTGAGATTGTAGGGATTGTTCTGTCCCTTAATGATGGCCGCCTTTTCCGACTTCTTGAGATACAACACGTCGCGCAGGCTCTCCATTTCCAGGCCGAGTATGTTGATCTGGCCCAGTAGGAGTTCCTCATCCGGTCGCTTGACCATCCCGCCGGCGTCGTCCTTGATCACCTTCGATGCCCAGACACCGCGTTCGTGGGGCTGTTTCTTCAACATGAGGTCGCGGAAATCGTTGATGGCGTCGCGGGTGGTGAAGTCCTGGCCGTTCGATTCCTCTTTGAACGGAATCACCTTCAGCTCGTTGAGCAGGACCGGCGGCGCGCCCGCTGTGGGAAATTCCTCGGACGTCTTCTTGATGTAGACGTCGAAAGTGATGTGGGTGGTCAGCGGGACGCGCGTGTCGCCGTAATTCTTGAGTATGTACCTGAGGTACATCCGCTTGTCCTGCTTCTTGAGCGGTGCAATTGGCACCAGCTTGTACGCGGCCTTGGTGCTGAAGTCCAGGGTTTCGACCACCTCGGGCAGAAGGCGGTAGCGGCCGGCGATACGGCAGTCTAGGGTGTGGGGCACGCGACGATGGAAAAATTGCAGCGAGACCGTCTTGGAGTTGAGATTCTGGTCCTTGCTGATTTTGATGTTTTCCGGCGTTGTCAGGTAGATGCTGTCGCCGTCGGTGTAGATCTTCTTGTCGCGGCGCAGGAAGAAGGCTTTGCCGAGATCCCCTCCTCCATTCTTTGGGGGATCCTTGAGGTTGACGAGCGTGGAAGGAGGACTGAGCTCGGTGAGGCGCTCCAACTGTTGCCTTGGACTGAACTCCGGACCCTTCTTCTTGCGGCGGCGGAAGATGTCGAACATATGTCCCTTGGACCTGCGTGCCGAAGAAAACGTTTAGAAAACCTTTACCAAATTTATTATACGATCGAGTACGCGTCTGTCAAGAACAATTGGCTGGGCGACCGGCATCTTGGCACTGTGGCAGCCACACGAGGGGTTGCCGCAGTGCCAAGATGGCAGTAGTTGCGGCCGTTTTCGCCTGCCGGACGGGGATGCATCGCCCGGCACCGGAATTGCAGTCACGGATTCGATACGATCCGTGAAACGGGGTGGAGGTGAACCATGTCAGAAGGTAGGACTGAGCAGATGGAGCTGTCCCAGCGTTTGCGCGTGATCGTGCCTTGGGATGCCGTTCTCTTTCCGGGTGTGACGACCCAGCTGTTGGTCCGGGGTGAGGGCTTGCGCCCCCTGCTGGAGGATGCGATTCAGGGGAAACAGGGAGTTCTGTTCGTAGCAGCCCGGGAACGTCAAGAGAACCCGGCTGCTACCGGCGACCTGTATCGGGTTGGCGTGACCGCCGTCATCAAGGCGGCATCGCCGGTCGTCGATGGTGGCTACAGGCTACTCGTCGACGCCCATGCCCGCGTGTGCATCGACGAACTGCAATCCGGCGACACGGGGCCTATGGCTGCAGTGCGGCCCTTCCCCGTGAAAGAACGGGGGGACGCCGAGGAGATTGCTCTCACTCGCAATCTCTCCCGTCAATTTCAGCGCCTGGTCGAACTGTCGCCACGGCTGAGCGCCGATCTGGCTGCCGCCGTCCGGAACATGGAGGGGCACCCTATGCGCCTGGCTAGTTTCATCGCCATCGGTCTCGACGTCGACAAGGATGAGAAACAGCGGCTGTTGGAGATGGAGTCGACCCGTGGGCGTTTGGAGCGACTGACCATTCTGCTCAACCGGGAGCTGACGGTGGTGGAGGCGGGTAACCGAATCCAGAGCCGGGTGATGGACGAGGTGGGGCAGGTGCAGCGTCAGCACTTTCTGCGCGAGCAGATGCGGGTAATTCGTCAGGAGCTGGGTGACGACGACGTGACCGAGCTGGAGGAGTTGCGGGAGCAGATCGAAGCTGCCGGACTGTCGGAGGAGGCCCGGTGGGAGGCGGTGCGGGAGCTGGATCGGCTCGCACAGCTTAACCCGGGGGCGGCTGAGTACACGACGGTGCGCACCTATCTCGACTGGCTCGTCAATCTGCCGTGGAGCAAGGCCTCGCGGGAGCGGGCGGACCTGAATCGGGCACGGCGCATTCTCGATGAGGATCACGAGGGCCTGGAGCCGGTGAAGGAACGCACGCTAGAATACCTGGCGGTGCGCCAGCTGAAACCGGACTCACGAGGGCCGATTCTATGCTTCGTGGGGCCTCCCGGTGTGGGTAAGACGTCCCTGGGCCAATCGATCGCTCGGGCCCTGGGACGCAAGTTCGCCCGCATCTCGTTGGGCGGCGTCCACGACGAAACCGAGCTCCGTGGCCATCGTCGAACCTACATCGGTTCACTGCCCGGCCGCATCGTTCAGACGCTTCGCAAGGTCGGCACTAACAACCCGGTTATTGTCCTCGACGAGATCGACAAGGTCGGCGCCGACTACCGGGGGGATCCGGCAGCAGCGCTGCTGGAGGTGCTCGATCCGGAGCAGAACAGCAGCTTTGTCGATCACTACCTCGACGTCGCCTTCGATCTCTCGGGCGTTGCCTTCGTGGCGACCGCCAACAGCCTGGACACCATTCCGCCGGCGCTGCGGGATCGTCTGGAGATCATCAAGATCTCTGGTTACACGGAGGAGGAGAAAGTGCGCATCGTGCAGTCCCATCTGCTGCCTCGGCAGAAGAGGCAACACGGGATCAGCCGGCGGCGGGTTCGGCTGGAACCGGATGCGATTCGCGCGATCATCAACGAGTATACCCGGGAGGCCGGCGTGCGGGGGCTGGAGCGCGAGATTAGTCGTATCACCCGAAAGATTGCGCGTCGGGTGGTCGAGGGGGGGCGGGGGACGTTCGAGATCGGCTGCGATCAGCTGCGGGAACTGCTGGGACCACCCAAG
Source organism: uncultured Gemmatimonadaceae bacterium (assembly GCA_964456165.1). Lineage (GTDB taxonomy): Bacteria > Latescibacterota > UBA2968 > UBA8231 > UBA8231 > CAYWBJ01. Next base: position 22,497 of record CAYWBJ010000437.1, read on the forward strand.
GTGCCAGGCCGGCCGGTGGCGGTGGCCGGAGTACCCGGCGTCGTCAGTGGACTCGCCTGGACACCCGTTGGCGGCGAGGTAATGCTGGTCGAAGCCACCATGATGCCCGGTAACGGGACGTTGACCCTGACCGGCAAACTGGGTGAGGTTATGCGTGAGTCGGCCCAGATCGCCCACTCGTACATACGGGCACACGCCGATTGCTGGCAGTTGGACGGAGGGTTCTTCGAGCGTTACGACCTGCATATCCACCTTCCCGCCGGCGCCACCCCCAAAGACGGACCATCGGCCGGCGTGACGTTGTTGACTGCCCTGGTCTCGCTCCTGACCGGCCAGGCGGTCCGGGACGGTCTTGCTATGACTGGTGAGGTGACGCTTCGGGGTGCGGTGATGCCGGTAGGCGGAATCGTCGAAAAGGTGCTCGCCGCGCATCGGGAGGGCCTGACGAAGGTCCTGCTGCCACGCCGGAACGAGCGCGACCTGGACGAGCTTCCGCCGGAGGTCCGCAACGTCATGGAGTTCTATCCAGTCGATGATCTCAGCGACGTGCTGGCCATCTGCCTCGACGAGCGGGCAGTGCGGCATGCTGCCTGATCCGGGTCAGCTGAATTGAGCCGGATCTCGGCACAACGTCCGAGGGTGTTGCTGGTGCTGCCGGAGGAGCCAGAGACCCGTGAGCTGCTGGCCTTTCTCGAGCAGCAGGAACTGGATGTGTTCTGGGCCCGGGAAGGTGCCAGCGGCTACGACATCCTCGACGCCGACCCGGTTGATGCTCTGGTCTGCGCACTGGTGGAGCCTCGTATCGACGGGCTCAAGCTGCTCGAAATCGCCCGCCGCCGCAACGCCAACGTCTGTGCTGTCGTCGTCGCCGAGCCGAAGGACATCGAGCTCGGCGTCGAGGCCATGCGTCAGGGGGCCTACGACTTCCAGCCCAGGCCCATCAATCTCCTCAAGCTAAATAGTGTGTTGGAGCGCGGGCTTTCCTACCAGCGTCTGGTGGGGGAGGTGAGCGATCTGCAGCGGCGGTTGGACGATCGCTACCGCTTTGGCGGCATCTTCCGCCGGTCACGACCGTGGGAGCGCATCTACAACCAGGTCGAGCAGGTTGCCAACTCGCGAGCCAGTGTCCTGATCACGGGCGAGACGGGCACCGGGAAGGGGGAGATCGCCAAGGCCATTCACCAGAAAAGCCGGCGACGTGAGCATCCCTTCGTCGAGACCAACTGCGGTGCCTTGCCGGAGGGCATCGTGGAGAGCGAGCTCTTCGGTCACGAGAAGGGCGCCTTCACCGGCGCCTCGACCGCCCGCAAGGGGCGGTTCGAGCTGGCCGATCGCGGTACCCTGTTCCTGGACGAGGTGGGGGACATTCCGGTGGCGACGCAGGTCAAGCTGCTCCGTGTGATCCAGGAGGCGGAGTTCGAGCGGCTGGGAGGGACGCAGACCCGCAAGGTAGACGTGCGCCTCATCGCTGCTACCCACCGGGACCTGGATGCCTGGGTGGCACAGGGAGACTATCGTGCCGACTTGTACTACAGGCTACGCGTCGTAACCATCGACGTCCCGCCCCTGCGGGAGTGCCCGGAGGATATCCCTATCCTGGCCGACGAGTTCATTCGCGCTTTCGCCGATGAGAATGGTAAGAAGGTTAAGGGGATAAGCCCGGCGGCTGTCGATCTTTTCGTCCAATACGAGTGGCCCGGCAACGTGCGGGAGCTGAAGAATTGCGTTGAGGGAATGGTCGTGATGTGCCCACGGGAAGGCATTCTCGATCTGGGCGATATCCCACCCTATATCCGCCGCGCCGACCTTGGTCTGCGCGGCATTCCGTTCAGCGTCGGCATGAGCATGGCGGATCTGGAACGCATTGCGCTGGAGGAGACCCTGAGATCGGTGGGCGACGACCGCCGGCGGGCGGCTCAGATTCTCAAGATCGGTCTCAGTACTCTGTACCGGAAGCTGAAACTGTACAGCCTGGACTGACTCTCAGGATTCCCGCTTGCTGTAGAAGTCCTTGATCAGCGAGTTCAGTGCCTCCTGGGGACGCTCGGCGATCTCTTGCGTGATCGTGAAGTCGGGCTGTTCGAGCAGCTTCAGCCCGTGGCCGTAGTCGGCAAAGAGCTCCTGGCACACCTGCTCCGGTGCCGTCCCCCGTTGGTCGGCCATGCCCTGGACAAGTGTCTGGGCCTCCGGCGTGAAGTGCAGCGTGGTGCCATGGCTGTCGCGGAATGTGGCGATGAAATGGTGGAACGATGCCTGGCTCAACAGGCTGCGAAGGTGTGATGCCGGGTCGCGCAGGACGTCGCCGGTGACCGTGAAACTGGTCACCGGCGCCGACGGCAGCGACTTCTCGAATTTCAGCAGCGCCTTCTCGACGACACTTACCAGAGCGCGGGCCCCGGTCTGCTCCTCAATCGCCCGCGCCGCGAAAATTTGCAGGGCCTCGTCCTCGAAGTCGAGCTCGATTCCGTAGGCGCGGAAGTCCCGCTTCTTCGCCCGCACGACGCTGCTCTTGGGGCTTCGCAGGATCTCCAGCAGGTCCTCCTCGATCAGGGGTGACAGGACGGCCACGACCGGCAGGCGGCCGACGAACTCGGATTCGAAGCCGTACTCCATCAGATCCTCGGCGCGCACCTGGCGAAACAGTTCCTCTTTCTCGTCGGTCTCTTTCGTCCCGCCCTCGGCATCTTCTGGCTGCGTGCGCAGTTGGAAGCCGATCGCACCTTTGTTCAGCCGGCGGGCGACTATGTCGTCGAGCCCGGAAAAGGCTCCGCTCACGATGAAGAGGATGTCGCGCGTGTTGATCTTCTGCTTCTCGATCTTGCCGGTCCGCTGCATTTGCATCATCGCTTCCATCTGGGAAGCGAGATCGTGCGGGGACTTGAGATCCACCTCAGTCTCTTCCATGAGCTTGAGCAGGTTCCGCTGCACTCCGGAACGGGAGACGTCCGGGCCGGAGGCATTGCGGGACGAGGCGATCTTGTCGATTTCATCGATATAGATTATCCCGTGCTGGGCGCGGGCGATGTCGCCGCCGGCCTCTCTCACGAGCTCCCGCACCAGGTCTTCCACATCACCGCCGACGTAGCCGGTTTCGCTGAACTTTGTGGCGTCCCCCTTGACGAATGGGACGCCGAGCTCGCGGGCGATGAGCTTGATCAGGTAGGTCTTGCCGACGCCGGTGGGACCGATCATGAGGACGTTATTTTTAATGCTTCCGACGTCGTCGTCGGCATCGTCATCGGGGAGGTTGAGCCGGTTGAAGTGGGTGCAGATCTTGGTGGCGAGTATTCCCTTGGCCTCGTACTGACGGATGACGTACTGGTTCAGATAGTTTTCGAGCTCTTCGGGCTTGACGTCGAAGTGGAACGGTTCGTCGAGCCGCTCGGCAGGCTCTCCCGGACCGGGACCGGCCGCCTCTGGCTGCGCTGGCTCATCCTGCTGCTGAGCCTGTCGGGCCAGCAGCTCGCGTAGCTTCTCGGGGTCGAGTCCCATCTTTTCGGCGCGCATACAGCCCTGCTTTCACGTTGGCTAAGTGCCTATAAGGCAGACAAAAACACCGACTTGCGTCGTGAATATACACGTCGGCTGCGGCTCCGCAAGAAACGGCCGGAACGCTTGACACCAGTGGGGCGGGCGGCTACATTTCCGGTCTGTCAGCAGGCGCCCTTCAGCAATCCGGCTCCCCGCAACATCTGCTTGCGCACTTCCTTCCGGCATGACCTCTAGATCCTCACGTCTCTACCGCTGTATCCCGGGTTGGCTGGCTCTCACCTGCCTGGCACTGGTAAGCTCGGCCGGCGCCGTCGGCGTCTACTCGAAGCAGGCCGACAAGATCTTCACCCAGGGATTCGAAGCTTACCGGGCCGGTGATTACGAACGTGCCCGCGACCGCTTGCAGCAGCTCCTCGAGTTCCCGGTAAACCAGCGTTCCAGCGCCGCTCAGCTGCTGCTGAGCAGAACCGCTTTCAAACTCGCGGACTACGAGCTGGCCCTGCAGGCGGCGAAGCAGCTTCAACGCCGCCATCAGGGCAGCCGCTACACGCCGTATGTTCGCCTGGTGGCCGGGGACAGTTATCATGCCCTCAAGCGCTACTACGAGGCGGCGACCCAGTACAGCAGGATTCTGGCAACCCCGACCAATCTGCGCCTGCAGGCCAGTGCCGCCGAGAGATTGGCAGCGATAGCCGGGAACGGCTCGATCAGCCCACGGGCGTTGGACAGCATACGCATGTCACTGGGGGAAGCACGCCTGCAGGATGCGCTGCTCTTCGGCGAGGCCCGCTGGTATATGCGACTGGACTGGACGGAGGAGAGTCGAGACGTGCTGACTCGCTATCTGGTCGACATGCCCGAGGGCATCTTTCGGAAGCTGGCCGCGGCAGAGCTCGATCGGTTTGCCGCCGGGGGCATGGGAGTAGTGGAGGAACTGCAGGCGCCGCTTGTCCCGCGCGTCGTGGAGGCGATCGGCGACCGGCCCAGGATCGGATTGCTGGCGCCGCTGAGCGGGCCCCTCAAGCAGTACGGCGAAGATCTGTTCGATGGCGTGGTCCTGGCCAACCGGGAAGCGGATGAACCGTTCGAAGTTATCGCCCAGGATATCGGTTTCGACTACGAGGTGCCGGTCGCTGAGAGCCAGGGCAGTGAGCTCCTGCGCGCTATCGCGATGACCAACGAGCTGAGCATGAACGAAGAGGTCGTGGCCATCATCGGTCCCGTGTTTTCCGCCACGGCGGTAGCTGCCGCGGTTGCAGCCCAGGCTGCCGGGGTGCCACTGATTGCACCCCTGGCCCAGCAAAGTGACCTGGATCAGCTCGGGGCGTACGTCTTCCAGCTCAACGTCGTGCCGGAAATTCAGGCCAGGGTTCTGGGCGAGTTTGCGGCGCTGGCGCTGGGGTGTGAGACCCTCGCCGTAGTTGCCCCTCTGACCGACTATGGTTGGCGTTTCGAGAGCGAGTTCGCAGATTCGGCGCGAGCCAACGGGGCGGACGTAGTCTACACAGGATGGTACGTGCCCGGGGAGACGACCGATTTCAAGCTCATTTTCGAAGAGATGCGCGAGGTTGGCTTTGCCCTGATGCCACCGCCGGTAGAAGAAGTCGAGGTCGAAGAGGATGGCCTGCTGTGGTTCGCCGTCGAAGATAGTTCTATCTACGACAAGGCCCAGGTCGACGCCGAGGAAGAAGAGGAGGAGACGCCTCCCGATTCCTCCGAGATCTTCGTCGACACGATCGATGGCGTGCTGGTCGTGGTGGAGAGCTTCTCCGACGCCAAGACCATAGCCCCGCAGCTGCGTTTCCACCGCCTGGAGACTCAGATTCTCGGGAACGACCTGTGGTATGAGCCCGATGCCATCCGCCAGCTGCCTCAAGGCGAACAGGCCTACGTAGAGGAAACCATCTTCATCTCGCGCTACCACGAGGGCGCCCGGTTGACGCGAACCTTCACTGACCAGTTCCGGCGCAGTTACGGCCGCGACCCCGGCGTGGCCGCTTTCGGCTACGATGCCGCCCGGCTACTGGTCGGTGCCTGGCAGGAGGGAAGCCGGTCGCCGGAGGAGATTCGCGACTGGTTGGAGATAGTCAGGGGATTCGCCGGCGCCTCCGGTTGGATCAGTTTCGCGGACGGTCACCGCGGCAATGTCGAGACCGACCTGCTGAAGATCACCCGCGGCGGCAGGGTGCGTCCTCTGGAGGCTGAAGACCTCCCGGACCTGAGTCCGCCGCTGATGGTCGATGAGGACTACGATCTGCCGGAGGCCGACATCGAGCTGGACGAGCTGCCCGCCGCCGATCTGCCGGTCGTCGAGTAGTGTCGCGTCCCAGCATTAACTTGTGAATTTCTCGCGCCGAGACGCCTTGCGAGCACCGTCGGCGCGCTCGCAAGGCACCTGAGCGAGTCGTACAGGTCGAGGACGGCGAGCGAAGGCAAAGCGGCGAGACGGGATGGATCGGTATCGGAATACGCCAGGGATTACTGGAACGTAAGTGACAATTTGTGCGCCGTTGATAATCCAACTTTTTCTCTGACTACGGACTATGGTCCCCCCTAGCCTTTGTCTTGCCTCGAGGCGTCGATGGCGCTATTATTTGCTCTTTATATTTTTGACTATTTTGGCGACTGTCGGTCACGCCCAGTCGGCAAACGTCACCGTTCGGAACGCGACACCCATGCCAACCTACGAATACCAGTGCCAGACCTGCGGCTACGCTTTCGAGGAGTTCCAGAGCATAACCGCCGAGCCGCTGACTGCCTGTCCAAAGGACGACTGCGGGGGGACCGTCAAGCGGTTGATCAGCGCTGGCGCGGGGCTGCTGTTCAAGGGGTCCGGATTCTACATCACCGACTACCGCAGCGACGGTTACAAGGAATCGGCCAAGGCCGACGCCGCCAACGGCTCGGGTGGCTCCGCGAAGGAAGGGGGCTCAAACCCGGGAAGCTCCGATTCAGGCGGCGGCACGAGTGAGAAGTCGACCTCGTCAAGCGAGTCAGGAAGCAGCGAATGACCCCAGTAGCGGCCGAGCCTGCAACCACTACCAGCAAAGTGATCCATCCGCACCGTCTAGGTCGCATGCCGGGAGTGTGTCCGGTTCTCTTGCTCTCCGGTGCGCTGGAGTTGCTGTCGGCTTGTGGCGAGCAGAGCGCCGACGAGCTGCTCGCGGCTGCTCAGGTTGCCGCGGCTGCTTCCGATTCCGTCAACGCTGAGGCCGCGACTGCGACTGAGAGCTACGAGCGCTTCCTAGAGAGCTTTCCCCAGGATTCCCGGGGCGACGATGTTCTGCGGGATCTCGGTAGGTTGTACCGGCAGCAGGGTGAGATGGAGACCGCGATCGACTATTACAGGCGGCTGCTGCGGGAGCATCCCGACAGCGACTACGGCGCCGAGGCGCAGTTCATGGTGGCCTTCATCTACGAGGAACACCTGGGCGATCTCGACCAGGCCAGGGCAGGCTACGCCAGGGTGATCGAGGATTTCCCCGGCACGGAACTGGCCTTGAGCGCGGAGCGTCTGCTACCTCACGTCGGTAAGAACCCCGAAGAGTGGGTGCCGTTCGAGGACGACCACCAGGCCGCTGCCGCCAATCCCGGAAGTACCGAATAGCTACAACATGACCCAGGCCGTCGACATTCAATCGATCAGCGACCGCGTTCAGGAAGAATCGCAGGTCATCGATCGCATCATCCAGGAAATGGATCGCGTCATCGTCGGCCAACACCACATGGTGGAGCGACTTCTCATCGGTCTGCTGTGCAACGGACATATCCTGCTCGAGGGGGTCCCCGGGCTCGCCAAGACGCTGACGATCCAGACGCTGGCACGGTCCATCGCGGGCAGCTTCAAGCGAGTTCAGTTCACGCCCGACCTGCTGCCGGCAGATCTCACTGGGACATTGGTCTTCAACCAGCAGTCAGGCGAGTTTGTCCCCAAGCGGGGCCCGGTTTTCGCCAACCTGATCCTGGCGGACGAGATCAACCGGGCGCCGGCCAAGGTGCAGAGCGCCCTGCTCGAATGCATGCAGGAGCGCCAGGTCACCATCGGCGACGAAACCTACCCGATGGACGATCCGTTCCTGGTCATGGCGACCCAGAATCCGATCGAGCAGGAAGGCACCTACCCACTGCCGGAGGCGCAGATCGATCGGTTCATGCTCAAGGTCGTTGTGGGTTATCCGTCGCGAGAGGAGGAGCGCCGGATCCTCGACCGGGTCGCCGACGGGCCGGTGTCGGCCGAGGCGAGGGTCATCGGGCTAGAGGAGATCAGGCGGGCGCGGGAGGTGGTGAAGCTGGTGTATATGGACGACAAGATAAAGGACTACATCGTGACGCTGGTTCACGGCACTCGCTTCCCTGCCGAGGTCGAGATGGAGGACATGGTCGATCTCATTGAGTACGGGTCGTCGCCGCGAGCCACCATCTTCCTGGCGCAGGCTGCGCGCGCCCACGCCTTCCTGCGTCGCCGGGGTTACGTTACGCCGGACGACGTGAAGGCCGTCGGGTTCGACGTGTTGCGGCATCGGCTCGTGGTCAGCTACGAGGCCGAAGCGGAGGAAGTGGACTCGGATCAGATCGTCAAGCGCCTCTTCGACCATGTCGAGGTGCCATAGACATTTGACTGGTGGCGGTGCCTCCGCCACCAATTTCGATAGCCTTACAGAGCCGTGATCCCGAAGGAAATTCTCAGAAAAGTCAACCTGATCGAGATTCAGACCCGCAACATTGTTAACAATCTGTTTGCGGGTGAGTACCACTCCGTTTTTAAGGGCCAGGGGATGGAGTTCGCCGAAGTGCGCGAGTACACCCACGGCGACGATGTTCGCAATATCGACTGGAACGTCACGGCGCGTACCGGGCACCCTTTTGTCAAGGTGTTCGAGGAGGAACGGGAGCTGACCGTGGTTCTCGTCGTGGATGCCAGCGCCTCGGGGGCGTTTGGGTCGGCGGCGCAGATGAAGGGCGAAGTGGGTGTCGAGATTTCGGCCCTGCTGGCCTTCGCCGCCATCAAGAACAACGATCGCGTCGGCCTGGTGATCTTCACCGACGACGTGGAGGTCTTCATCCCACCCAAGAAGGGTCGGAAACACGTCCTGAGGGTGATTCGTGAACTGCTCTACTCGCAGCCGCAAGGGACCGGGACGTCGATCTCCACCGCTCTCGAGTACGTCAACCGGGTCATCCACCGGCGCAGCGTGATCTTCCTGATTTCCGATTTTATCGACAGTGAGTACGAGCAGGCCCTGCGGTTGATCCGGCGGCGGCACGATCTGATCTCCATCGCGCTGGTGGACCCGCGCGAGCGCGCGCTGCCGGACGTCGGTTTTGTTACTTTGCAGGACGCTGAGACGGGCGACCAGATGGTTATCGACAGCCGGGACGCGAAAGTGCGGGACCTGTTCGCCGCCAGCCGGGCACGGGAGGAGGGGCGCCGGACGCAGATGTTCCGCCGGCTCGGCATCGATGAGATCGCCGTCGACACGTCACAATCCTATGTCGAACCCCTGGTGCGATTCTTCCGCACCCGGATGCAGCGCCTTGGCGCCGCCTAATGGCTCTATTGCTAAACTGAAGCGTCAACGTACGAAGGAGGATTTTCCGTGATTGAAGTTAGCGACCTGTCCAAGTACTACGGAGACTTGGCTGCGATCGAGAACGTCTCGTTCAGCGCTGAGCCCGGACAGATTCTCGGATTCCTAGGCCCCAACGGGGCGGGGAAGACGACGACCATGCGCATCCTGACCTGCTTCCTGCCGGCCTCCAGCGGCTCGGCCCGGGTGGCCGGCTACGACGTGGTCGAAGAGTCCATGGAGGTAAGGCGCCGGATCGGCTACCTGCCAGAGCAACCGCCGGTCTACAACGACATGACGGTGCGCGCCTACCTGCGCTTCGTCGCCAAGATTAAGGGCGTGCCGGCGGCACGCCTCAACGGCCAGGTTGACGGCGTCATGGAGAAGACCGCCCTCACCGATCGGCGCGAGAGCGTCATCGGCCACCTGTCCAAGGGCTACCGCCAGCGGGTTGGTCTGGCCCAAGCCCTGGTTCACGAGCCGGATGTCCTGATCCTCGACGAGCCGACCGTGGGGCTGGATCCGAAGCAGATCATCGAGATCCGCGAAGTGATCAAGAGCCTCGGGGGCGAGCATACCATCATTCTGAGTACCCACATTCTGCCCGAGGTGAGTATGACCTGCGAGAAGGTCGTGATCATCAACAATGGCCGTATCGTCGGTGAGGGCACGCCCGATTCGCTCATAGCCCAGTTGCAGGAGGGGGATGTCCTCCGCGCCCAGATTGCTGGGCCGCGCGAGCAGGTGCGACCGTTGCTCAAGGAGATCGCCGGCGTCCTCGAGGTAGTGGCCGAAGGGGAAGGCGAGGGTGACGATCAGGTCTACGTGGTTTCCAGCCAGCCGGGGCTCGACGTGCGCGCCGACCTGGTAAAGAAGGTGATCGACGGTGGCTTCGCCTTGCGTGAGCTGCGGTCGCTCGACATGACGCTGGAGGATATTTTCCTCCGCCTTACTACCGAGGAGGTGAGTGCCTGACATGCGAAACATTCTCGCCATCTACGGCAAGGAGATGCGCTCCTACTTTGTATCGCCAGTCGCCTACGTGATCGCCGGTGTCTTCCTGTTCCTCTCAGGATACCTGTTCCGCAACATTCTAATGCAGTTCAACTTCCTCTGCATGCAGTTCGCCCAGCAGGCCCAGTACATGGGCGGGGCGGGTGGGCTGCCAAACCTCAATCTCAACGAGATCGTCGTCACCCAGTTCTTCGGGGTCATGGACTTCATCTGGCTGCTGGTCGTGCCGATGCTGACCATGAGGCTGTTCGCCGAGGAGAAGAAGAGCGGGACGATCGAGTTGCTGATGACCTCTCCGATCTCAACGGCGCAGGTGCTTCTGGGCAAGTTCTTCGCCTGTCTCTCGCTCTACGCGTCGATCGTTGCCCTGACCATCGTGTACTGCCTGATCCTGGAAGCATACGGCGAGCCGGACTGGGGACCGATCGCCTCTTCTTACCTGGGTTACCTGCTGCTGGGTGCGACCTTCATCTCGGTCGGGGTGCTGGCATCCGCGCTCACGGAGAACCAGATCGTCGCCGTCCTCCTCTCTTTCGGCCTGCTGTTGCTGCTGTGGCTGATTGACTGGTCAGCCGGGTTCGCTGGTCCAACTGCGGCCAAGATTCTCCAGTACATCTCCATCATCGAGCATCTCAAGGATTTCCAGCGCGGCGTGATCGACACCAAGGACGTGATCTTCTATCTGAGCTTCACCTTCTTCGGGCTATTCCTGACCACCCGCGTGCTCGAATCCCGCCAGTGGAGGCGTTAGCATGAAGCCCTACGCCGTACCGCTCAGCCTGCTCGGGGCGGCTCTCATCCTGGCCGGCGGCCTCGCCTACGTTTTGGCAGAGGAGCCGGGCGTGGGCATCCTCATCAACGTGGTGGTCGGCCTGGCGCTGGTAGTGGTGGTGGGAGTGCTGAACCCGGAGCTGTTCCGGCACTATGGTCGGTGGCTCAACGCTGCTTGGGGCGCCGTCATGGTGCTGGGCATCATCGTGATGGTCAACTACCTGGCCGACAAGTATCCCGAACGCCTGGATCTGACCGCCGGCGGTCTGCATTCCCTGTCCGACCTGACCGTGGCGACCCTGGCGGGGCTCGACGAGGAAGTAGAGGCTCTGGCCTTCATGGAGGGAGGCAGCGACGAGAAGCTCGAGGCATTGCTGAAGGGGTATGCCGTGCACGGCGAACGCTTCTCTTACGAGTTTTACGATCTGGACAACGAGCTCGATCGCGCCGGGGACTACGACATCCGGCGTTACAACACGCTGGTAATCGAGAACAAGGACAGCGGCAAGCGCCATCCGGTCACCGAGCTCAATGAGAAGGAGATCACCAACGCGCTGCTCAAGGTGACGCGCGACCGCAGCGAGGTTGTCTACTTCACCGCCGGCCACGGCGAACGGGGCGACGGCCAGGGCGAGACCGACTTCGGTATTTTGGCGTCGCGCCTGCGCGAGATCGACTACGTGGTGCAGGACTCGCTGATGCTGGCTCGCGCCGGGTCGGTGCCGGCCGACTGCGCGGTGCTCGTCATCGCTGGACCCCAGACGCCGTTCCTCAAACCTGAGTTGGAGGCGGTCGGGGACTACCTTCGCCAGGGGGGGGCGGTGATCGCCTTCCTGGATCCGCTGCATGAGAGTGGTCTGGAAGCGGTGATCGGCGAATGGGGCGTGGCCGTGGGCGACGACTTCGTCATCGACACCAGCGGTATTGGCAGCCTGTTTGGCCTCGATTTCACCACGCCGGTTTCGGTTAGTTACGGAGATCACCCGATCACCAAGAAGCACCAGGGAATCATGACCTTCTACCAGCTCGTTCGCTCGGTCAGCTATGCCGGCGCCGGCGACACGGAGGGCGTGCAGCTGATCACTACTAGCGCCGACGGCTGGGCCGAGTCCGACCTCGGTGTGCTCTCTTCCACCGGCGGCAATCGCACCGTGCGCCTGGATCCGGAGATCGATCGCCAGGGGCCGATTTCGCTCGGTGTGGCGGTCACGGGGGGGGACGAAGGTGCTCAGTCCCGCCTGGTCGTCTTGGGCGATTCCGATTTCGCCTCGAACTTCTACTTCAACCAGCAGGGCAACGGCGACCTGGCCCTCAATGCCCTGTCCTGGCTGGCCGAGGACGAGAGTCTGATCTCGATCCGACCGCGCGAAGTCGGCTTCAACCCGATCGCGCTGACCGAGAGCCAGTCGGACTGGATCTTCTGGCTCGGTGTCATCATCTACCCGGCCCTGGTCGCGCTGGTCGGCATCCTGGTCGTCTCACGTAAGGGTCGCTGGAGCCTGCGCGATCTCACCGCCGCTGGCCTGGGGGTGGTCTTGTCCCTGGGGGTGGTCCTGCTCGTCAACTTCCTGGGCGGACGTTATCACCAGCGTTTCGACTTGACCGAGGACGAACTCTTCACCCTTTCCCCTAAGACCAGCAACTTGCTCGAGCCGCTCGCGGAGCGCAATCGCTTCGTCACCGTCAAGGCTTTTATTGCTGAGATCATGGCGCCCCGTTACAAGGAGATCCTGGAAGAGTACAGGTACCTCTCGCCCAACTTCGATTTCGAGATCCTCGATCCGCAGAAGAATGCGGTGGAAGTGAAGCAGTACGGTGTGCGCGAGCGCGGAACGTCTGTCATCGAGGTGACCGGCGACGGCAAGGTGCGCACGGAGCGCATGACCGAGCAGTCCGAAGAGGCGCTCACCAATGCCATTCGTCGCGCGCTCAGGTCCGAGGACCACAAGATCTACTTCACCACTGGACACGATGAGGGACGTCTGAGCGACGTCGACGGAACGGGTTTCAGCATTCTGAAGGGACGCCTGCGCGAGATGAACTTCGCCGTCGACGAAGACCTGTCGTTGCGGGACGGCGTTCCCCCAGATGCGGCGGTGGTCGCGGTAATCGCACCGAAATCCCGTTTCGAGATCAGTGAAGTCGACGCGCTGGAGGCCCATCTCCAGCGTGGAGGCGGCGCCTTGTTCCTTCTCGATCCGGGTGTAGACACCGGTCTGGCGTCGCTCCTAGACAAGTATTCGATCGATGTGGGAGACAACTTCGTGGTCGACGCCTCGGGACTGGGCCAGTTGTTGCTGGGCGCCGACGTTTCGGTCCCTGTGGTAACCCAGTACGGGCGTCACCCGATCACCGAGAAGATCCAGCGCGGGGTGATGAGCTTCTTTCCTTGGTCGCGCTCGGTTTCGCCCACCGAACATCGCAATGCCAGTCCAGAGGTCACCACACTACTCTCGAGCCATCCGACCAGCTGGGGCGAGTCGGATCTGGGGCCCCTGCTCGGCACCGGCGACGGGAAGGTGAGCTTCGATGTCGGTGATCTGGAGGGACCGGTGTCGTTGGCGCTGGCTGTCGAGGCGGATCCGGACAGCGTGACCAGCCGCGGCAAGCTGCGCCTGGTCGTCTTCGGGGACGCCGATTTCGCCAGCAACCAGTATTTTGGCGAGCAGGCCAACGGCGAACTGCTGTCGAGCAGCTTTACCTGGCTGGCCGAGGGAGAGGAGCGCCTGGAGATACCGGCTAAGCAGGCGAGCTCGACTCCTATAACGCTGGAGGGTACCCAGGCGACCACCATTCTATTGCTCTCGGTTTTCGTCTTGCCATTCGCGATAGGCCTGTCCGGCTTCGTCATGATGATTCGCCGCGGCTATGAGACCTATGTCTCCGGGTTCGTCACCTGGCTGATGTACACGTTCCTGGGGTCGGCTGTGTTCTACTTCGCGGTGGCAGTGGTCAATCTCGGGGAGAACGAATTCCTGGCAGGGGAGGGTTACCTGGTCCTGGCGCTGGCCAGTGCGGGCGTGAGCTTCGCCCTGTTCCGCCGCCAGCTGCAGATCTGGGCGTCGGCTCTGGCCCTGGCCGTGCTCAGCGCCGGCATCGGGTTCGTCGCCATCCCGATCGATACCGTGCAGTGGCTGTACGCTGCGCTTTTTATGGTTAACGCTGCGATCCTCGCCGTGCTGGTGTGGGTCAAGAAGGCAGTGTAGTGCAACTCGTGTCCTACGAATCACCGGAGGAGAGTAAACGATGAGGTTCAAGACCAACGTGGTTGTGGGTCTGGTCTTTGTCGGTCTGCTGGCCTATGTCTACGTGTTCGAGATCAGAGAGCGGGAGCAGCAGCGCGAAGCGGCTGAGAAATCCAGCCTGCTCCTCGATGTCGAGGAGGACCAGGTCGCTGCGCTGACTATCGACAAGGGCGATTCGGTCATCGTGCTGGAGAACCGCCAGGATGGCTGGTGGCTGCAGCAGCCGGTCGCTGATCTGGCCGACGATGCGGCGGTCGATCGCCTGGTCCGGAACATTCGCGAATCCAAGCGCGAGCGCGTCCTGGTGGACAGCGCCGTTGCTGCCGCTGCCCCCGAAAAGGCTGAGCAGTACCAGCTGCAGCCGCCGCGTCTGGAGCTGACTGTCGAGATGAAGGAGCAGGGTGGATCTCACGTGATCCGCTATGGCGCTGACAATCCGACCGACACCTACGTCTATGTGCAGGAGGGGGGTGACAATCCCGAGATCTTCACTATTCGGGCGTGGCGCTTCGACAACGTCGATAAGAAGGTGTTCGATTTGCGCGACCGCAGGGTGCTTGCCTTCGCGCAGGATGAGGTGGTCGAGATTGACCTGGAGTATCCCGGTAACACCGTTTCAATCGCGCGGGGCGAAGCGGGCGAATGGCGCCTGTCCGCGCCGGTAGCGGCACGGGCCGACGCAGACGCGGTCGATGATCTCCTGCGCGGTTTGGACAACAGCAAGATCGCCGCCTTCGTGGATGAGGACCCCGGCGAGGAGACTCTCGATCGCCACGGTTTGGCTACACCGATGGTAACGGCGGTCCTCACCATAGGTGACGACCGGGCCGAAAAGCGGCTGACGGTGGCAGGTGAAAGGGGGGTCCGGGAGAGCGGGCGGCTCGCACGTGACGCCAGTCGGACACCGGTGTTCCGGATCGATTCGACCCTGGTAGAGAAGCTGCAGGTCTCAGTTTTCGATCTGCGCGATAAAGAGCCGATGGGTTTCAACAAGGACGGGATCACCCGCGTCGAGCTCATCGGCACCGGTGGCTCCTTCGTCGCCGAGAAGGACACCGCGGACGTCTGGAGTATTGTGGACCCTGAGGCCGTTGCCGCCAAGACCTGGGTGCTACGCGGTTTCCTCAGCGACGTCGCGCGACTGGAAGTCGCCGAGTTCGTTCGGGACGGTGTGGGCGATGCCGGCCTCGCCGAGTTCGGCCTCGACGAACCCGCCATCCGGGTCGACTTGTTCGCTGGCGACGAGCGAGCGTTGAGCATGGCGGTCGGATCCGCACCGGGCGAGCGCGCCTACGTGATGCGCGCGGATGAATCCTCGGTCTACGCCATTGATCGTGACAAGCTGGACGGCATTGATCTGGCGGTAGACGAGGTGTGGGAGAAGCCGAGAGAGACGCCCCCCGCGTCCGTCGCGAAGGATCCGTCCAACGCCGACGCGGAGTAGTCCATGAGGTGGTCGTTCGCGCCGGTTTCCGCACTGATGCTGGCGACTGCCCTGATTGCCGGTTCGGGTCCCGCGAAGGCCGAGCCTCTAGCGCAGGTCTGGATCGACACGGCCGCAGCCACGCTTGGGGAGCCGGTGCTACTGAGTCTGCGCCTCACCCACGATCCGGCAATGCGACCCGCGATTCCAGACCTGCCCGTCTTGCTTGCACAGACCGACCTGGAGGTCATCGAAGGCGCACCAGAACTCTTCCAGGGCACGCGGCCGGACGGCAGCCACGGCACGGATCTGTGGTTCCGACTCAGATCCTTCTCGCTGGGTGAGCACCAGATCCCCGCAATGCCGGTTGGCTTCATCCGCGCCGCCGGCGACACCCTGATCCGCTACACACAACCGCTCTCCGTGCACATCGCGGCTGTTCGCGATGAGGGGGACGAGAGCCTGCGCGATATCGTGCCGCCACGGGCGATTGGCGGCGGGATACCGCTCTGGCTGGCCGGCATGCTCGCGGCACTGGCGGTCGTCGCCTTCGTTTTCGTACTGATATGGCTGCTGCAGCGGCGACGTAGTCGACCGGAGCCGCTGGCGCCGCCCTCGGCACCGATCGACTACGTCGCCGAGCTGCGGCGAATCAGCACCCTGGGGCACCTGGAGCGGGGCGAACACAAGGAGTACTATTCGCTCCTGGCCGAGACGCTGAGGCGATTCCTGGAAGAGGTCACCGGGATCGAGGCTTTGGAGCAGACCACGAGTGAGATCTCCTCCAACCTGCGTCGGGCCGAAGAGGAGTCGACTGTGCGCGAGGTGATCACTTTCCTCGGGGTGGCCGACCTGGTCAAGTTCGCTCGCTTCGTTCCGGAACTCGAGAATGCCCGCCGGGCTCCCGATGAGGCGATCGGGCTCGTCAACACGATCCAGGCAGCTCGGCGCAAGCGGGAGGAATTGGCGCGCCAGGAGCAGGCAAGGATTGCACGGGAAGCGGCCGAAGGGCGCGCGCGCGCGCAGATGCCGTCGGTCGCGAGCGGCGGGCGGAGTGTAGCCCCCCCTTCAAAAGGAGGGGATTGACCGGCATGGAATTGGTCCGCTTTGAGTCACCCGAGTGGTTTCTGCTGCTTTTGGCCCTGCCCTTTCTCGTCTACCGATACGTGCGGGATTCCCGGGGCCGCAAGGCGAGCGTGCGTTTCTCCGGACTGGCCGGCATCGATGGTGTCGGGACCAACTTGTGGACGCGCCTGCGCCATGTCTTGCTTGTCCTGCGCATCGCTGGTATAGGGCTCCTGATAACGGCAATGGCGCGGCCCCAGGCCTGTCGGGAGACCAGGCAATCCTCGGCTGACGGCATCGACATCGTCCTCACGCTCGACGTTTCCAGCAGCATGGAGCTCACCGATCTCGATCAGGGGAAGAAGAGCAGGCTGCAGGTGGCCAAGGAGGTGATCGCTCAGTTCGTGGATGGACGTCAGAGCGATCGGATCGGTATGGTGGTGTTCGCGGGCGAGTCCTTTACTCAGTGCCCCCTGACGCTCGACTACGCGATTCTCAAGCAATTCCTGAACGGCATCGAGATCGCTCACGAATCCTGGGACGGTACCGCCATCGGGATGGCGTTGGTGAATGCCTGCAACCGGCTGCAGGATTCGGAGGCCAGGAGCAAGGTGATTATCCTGCTCACAGACGGCGTCAACAACAAGGGGGAGATTGATCCGCTTACCGCTGCGGATGTAGCTGCCGCCGTCGGCATTCGGGTCTACGCCATTGGGGTGGGCAGCGACGGCTCGATTCGCCGGCCGATCCAGGGAATTTTCGGCACCCACTACCAGACGTTGGATGTCGAGATTGACGAGGAGACGCTGAAGGCGGTCGCCGAGCGGACGGAAGGTGTGTATTACCGTGCCACGAGCGAGCAGAAGCTGGAGGAAATCTACGCCGAGATCGGAAGTCTGGAGAAGACCGAGGTCGTGACCGAGGTTCACGTGGACTACTCCGAGCGTTTCGCCCACTTCCTGTGGCCGGGTCTCCTCCTGCTGCTGGGGGAGTATCTGCTGGCCAACACCCGGCTGCGGCGGGTACCCTGAGCGGAGCGAACCACCGTGCGATTCGGCTCTCCCTGGATTTTTTGGTTGTTGACCCTGGTACCGGTCCTAGGTGGGTTCTTCCTGTGGGCGGTCGGGCGCAAACGTCGCGCGCTGGAGAGCTTCGCCGGAGCGACGCTGCTCCCGAAGCTGACCCACGATGTCAGTTGGCGTCGTCAGTATGCCAAGTACGTGCTAGCAACCGGGGGCATCTTCTTCTTGATTCTGGCGCTGACCGGGCCCCGCTTCGGGACCAGGCTGGCGATGGCGGAGCGCCGCGGCGTCGACGTGGTGGTCGCCCTGGACGTGTCGCGCAGTATGCGGGCGCAGGATGTGGTGCCCAGCCGCCTGCAGCGCGCGAAGTACCAGATCGGTGAACTGCTCGATGGCTTGCACGGCGACCGGGTGGCACTGATCATATTTGCCGGGCAGGCGTTTGTGCAGTGCCCGCTGACACTCGACTACGGGGCGGTAAGGATGTTCATGGATATCGTTGGCACGGATGCGATTTCGGTCCAGGGCACCGCTATAGGGGACGCCCTCGACTTGGCGATCACCAGCTTCGACGAAGAAGAACGGCAGCACCGGGCCGTGGTTCTGTTCACCGACGGCGAAGACCATCTCGGCGACCCCCTGGCTGCAGCAGAGCGAGCGGCTGAGGCCGGCGTTCGGGTGTTCGCCGTCGGTGTCGGCACCCCGGATGGCGAGCTGATTCCGGGCGACGTAGTCGGGGAGGCGGCCGGACCTGGCAACTCCACGGCCGGCGCCTTCCACAAGGATTCGCGAGGTCACTACGTCAAGACCCGTCTCGACGAGGAGACCCTCAGGCGGATCGCCCTGACGACAGAGGGTGACTATTTTCGCAGCAGCCTCAGTGGCGGCGAGATCGTCGCGATCGCCGAGCAGCTAGCGCAGATGGACCAGCGCCAGTTCGGCACCACGCGCTTTACCCAGTACGAGGAGCGCTACCAGATTCCACTGCTGCTGGCGGTGATCTGCTTCGCTATGGAGGCGGCCCTGGCCGATCGCCGGCGGAGCCAGGGCGAGTGGCGGGGACGCTTCGCATGAAGGGCTGGGGGGCTGTTGCCGCGGCCATGCTGGCCACCGCTAACGGACATGCCCAGGAGACGGTAGGTGACCCGGTGGCCTCGCGCAGCGGCGAAGCCCGGGAGCACTATGAGAGCGGCGACTATGAGGAGGCACTCCGCCTCTACCGGGACGCCCTGCTCGAGCGTCCGGAGTCGCCCGAACTGCGCTTCAACATCGGCGATGCCCTGTTCAAATTGGGCGACTACGACGGGGCCCTCTCGGAATATCAGGCGGCCCTAGCCGGCGAGGATCCGTCCCTTCGCTCCGATACGTTCTACAACCTGGGCAATGTCCTGTTCCAGCAGCAGCAGTTCGAGCCGGCCATCCAGGCTTACAGGAGCACGCTGGACGGGGTGCCGGACCACGCGGACGCGAAAGCGAACCTCGAACTGGCCCTGCGTTATCTGCAGCAGCAGCAACAACAGCAGCAGCAGGATGGGGATCCCGAGGATCGGGATGGGGAGGAGTCGGAGTCGGAGGGGGAGCAGAGTGATGCCGGCGAGGATCAGGAGCAACGGCAAACGGAGCAGCAGCAAAAGGCGCAACAGCAGCAGGAGCAGGGCGGGGAACGGGAACAGGAAAGCGGGCAGAGTGAAGCCGGGGACCAGCAGCAGTCCGAGGTCCAGGAGGCCAGCGCGGCGGCGGCGGAAGAAGGGATGGACCCGGACGAGGCTGCCCGCATTCTAGCCGCGCTCAAGGATCGGGAAAAAGAGATGCAGCAGCGCCGTTTCCAAGCTACGTCCGCACGCGGCGAAAAGGACTGGTAGGTTGGGATGCGCACCCTGATTTCCCTGTTTCTTGTCGCTTGGGCAGCCGCGCTATCGGCGTTGGAGGTTGATTTCCAGGCGACTGTGGACCGGATCCGCGTCGGCAGTTCCCAGCCATTGATTCTGAGCCTGACCATAACCACCGACGAGTCGGTGCCACACATGCCGGCACCCTTGCTCGAGCTGGACGAGTTCGTCGTCGAGGGGCCGGCGGTCAGCACCAACAGTTCGGTTACTTTCGCCAACTCAGAAGTGCGCGAAACCCACACACGCACTTTGCGCTACACCCTCTATCCACGGCAGACGGGCATCATCGAGATCGCTGCCGCACGTCTTCTGCTCGACGGTCGCGAGTACCGGACCAGCCCGCTGGAGATCGAAGTGCTGAAGGCTGCCGCCACCGGCCGTCAACAGCAGGGAGGCAAAGGGGGTGAACCGGAGAACGTATTCGTCCAGGTTGGCGTCGATCGCGAGCGGGCCTACGTGGGGCAGCAGGTCACCGTCGACTACGATCTCTACTACAACGTGCGGATCTACGACGTGGGCTTTAAGGAGATCCCCTCCTTTTCCGGCTTCTGGAGCAAGGAGGTTTTCGTCGCACACCAGCTCAAGGCCCGTCAGACCACCCATCAGGGGGTGCGCTATAACGTCGCGCCGCTGCGCCGCATGGCCCTGTTTCCGACCAGCGCCGGCCGCATCGCCGTCGATCCTCTCGTCGTCTCCTTCGAAGTGCCGGTGCGCCGAGGACGGCGCGGCCTGCTCGATGTCTTCGGTGCCTCGATGCAGCCGATGGTGGCGGCCAGCAGCGGTCTGGAGATCGACGTGCTGCCGCTGCCCGCGGCCGGCCAACCGGCCGACTTCGCGGGCGCCGTGGGGCGTTTCCAACTCGCCGCCACGGCGCAGCCTCGGCAGGTCTCGGTCGGCGACCCGATCACGCTCCGCGTTACCGTTTCGGGCTATGGTAGCATGGTCGAAGTCGGGGCGCCCGACCTGTCTGCTCTTGCCGGGTTCAAGGTCTACGAGCCCACCCTCGAGGCGGAGGAGACCATCAACACCGGCATCGTTGGCGGCCGCCGTACTTTCGAGTACATCCTGATCCCCGATCAGGCCGCTGCTCTCGAGATTCCCGACATTCGGTTTCCCTATTTCGATCCCGAGGCTGCAGCCTATCAGATGGCGCGCACCGCGCCGATCGAGATTCGCGTGGGTGGCGGCGGGCTCCAGGAGACTGCCGCCGCCGAGTACGGCCTCAGCCGCAAAGATATCGAGCGAGTCGGACGCGATATCCGCCACATCAAGCCGGACCTGGAGGAACTGACCGACCACACCCAGCTGCACACGCGCCTCTGGTTCTGGCTGGTGCAAGGGTTGATGCCGGCCGCCTTCGTCGCCGTCCTGCTCTATCAGCGGCACCAACACCGGCTGGGGGGAGATGTCGCCTACGTGCGCAGACGGCGGGCCCGGAGCGAAGCCAACAGGCGGCTGCAGACTGCTCTCAAGCTCCTCGATGCCGGGGAGGCCGTCGAGTTCCATGCCGAAATTCATCGGGCGCTGACTTCCTTCATCGCTGACCGTCTCAACCTGCCCGTGGCCTCTCTCACCAACGCCAGCCAGCTGTCTGAGGAGCTGCTGGAACGGGGTATGGATGAGCAGACGGTTCGCCGCCTGGCCGAAGTCGTCGAGCGCTGCGAGTTCGGGCGGTTTGCCGCGACGCCGCCGAGCGGGGCCGCCATGGCCAAACTGCGGGATCAGGCGGCGGGACTGCTGCAACGGCTGGAAGGACTCAAGTAATGGTGGCCCTGCTGGTCCTTGCGTTTTTCCTCCCGCTCTTCCCGGTCGACGCCGTGGCTCAGTCGGTTGCAGCCGGACTTTACAACGAGGCCAACACCCACTATCGCCGCGGCGAGTATGCCGAAGCGCGCGATAAGTACAGTCAGATTGCCGCTTCCGGGCTGCACAACGCCGCTTTGTTCTACAATATGGGAAACGCAAATTTCAAGCTGGAGCGCATCGGCGAGGCGATCCTCTGGTACGAGCGGGCGTTGCGTCTGGCGCCACGGGATGCAGACATCGCCGCTAACGTGCAGTTCGCCAACC
Organism: uncultured Gemmatimonadaceae bacterium; assembly: GCA_964456165.1. Lineage (GTDB taxonomy): Bacteria > Latescibacterota > UBA2968 > UBA8231 > UBA8231 > CAYWBJ01. The sequence continues at coordinate 44,055 of CAYWBJ010000437.1, forward strand.
TGGTGAAGCAGGACCGCGACGACGCGGTGGGGGACAACGTGGTAGTGGCAGCTTTGGGACAGGCTTATCGCATGCCGGCCCTCAACGAGTTGACCCTGGCAGTCAGCGCCGCCCTGCTCGCCGTCACCGTCCTGGGGATCTGGCGGTTGTGGGTGCCGGACCGGGCCAGGGCGGGTTGGACGCTTGCGATGGCCGCGGCGACGACGAGCCTGGTGGTGGCCGGCCTGTTCCTATCTAGCCGCGTGTTCGAGGCTGCCGGCGACGAGGAGGCGATCCTGACCGTTGCTTCGGAGATTGCTCGGTCGGCACCGGACACCCAGGAGACGGTGGTCTTCGTGATCCACGAGGGCACGAAGGTGGCGGTGCACCGGGAGGAGAAGGGTTGGGTGCTCATCCGTCTCCCCAACGGACTGGGCGGCTGGGTGCCAAGCGCCTCGGTCACGGTGATCTGAACACCGTTCTCTCCGGGACCCACTTGAGCAATCCAGAGGGGCTCGTTATTATTTAGTGACCGGCTCCAGAGCCAGGCTTAATCCCCCGAAGCACTGACCTCTCGCCAGGACCACCAAATCGTTTCCGAGCTCCTGCGACGCACCCGAGGACCGTGGCAGAGCTGGATTCGCCGCTTCTTCTCTCAAGACTGACAACAAGACCGGCGCGCGCGGTATGAGCGGAGTCTTTTCATGAGATACCTGCTTACTGGAGGGGGAACGGGCGGCCACGTCTATCCCGCTCTGGCCATAGCAGATGAGATCCGGCGCGCCGAACCGGATGCCCAGTTTCTCTACGTGGGGCTTGGCAACAAGCTCGAGTCCAAGGTCGTTCCGGGCCGAGGCTTTCGCTTCCGGGCCGTCAATTCTACCGGTTTCCCGCGCAGCTCCGGAATTCTCGCCTACCTGCGCTTCGGTGTGGTCCTGGCCTGGGGCGTGATCCGGGCTCTGTGGATCTTGCTGCAGTATCGTCCGCGCGTCATTGTCGGGACCGGCGGCTACGTCAGCGCGCCAATAATGTTCGCCTACGCCATCCTCAGCCGCATCGGCCTGAGCCGGGCGGTTGTCTTTTCCTACGAGCCAAACGTTCATCCGGGGCTGCTGAACCAGGCGGTCGGGGGCTTTGCCCATCGCATAGGTGTGGCCTTTGAGCCGGCTGCCCGAGAATTCGACATGAAGAAGGTGGCGGTGGTTGGCTACCCGGTCAGGCGGGAGCTCGAGAACCTCGACAGGGAAGGGGCGCGGCAGCGCCTTGGGGTGGAGGGGGACACCAAGGTGGTGCTGGTCTTTGGCGGGTCGGGTGGGGCACGGGCCATCAACGAGGGTATCCTAGATGCCCTCCCGCATCTGGCCCAGCGCTCCGACATTCGGGGCTGGCACATCACGGGTCGTTACGCTGCCGGCGACTACAACGCGGTTCGCGACAATGCGGCCCATCTGCAGCGCCTCGATTGCGATACCTCGTTCTATCGCGCCGAAGAGTACATGAATGACATTCAGGAGGGCTACGCCGCGGCTGACGTGGTCGTCTGTCGTGGGGGCGCCGGGACCCTGACCGAGATCTGCGCCTGTTCGCTGCCGGCGATCATCGTACCTCTACCGTCAGCCGCCGAAGACCATCAGGCCTCCAACGCCCGCCAGCTCGAGAGCCAGGGGGCTGTCTGTGTCCACTACCAGGAGGCGATGTGGCAGGGTAGCACCGTGCGCTCTGCGATCGATGGCCGTCGGCTGGCCGAGCAGATTCTGGGACTGCTCGACGACCCCGCCCGGCGCCGGGCCATGGCCACAGCCGCTGGCAAGGTGCCGTTGAAGGACAGTCTGGCCGTGATACGCGAGCAGATCGCGGGTCTGGTCGAAGGCTGGCGGCCCCAGCCGCTAAATCTGGAGTTTCCGCCCCAGCCGCAGAATTTGCCTGCCAAACCCAATGCTCTGTTGCGGCATGTAGTGAACCGTCTGGAGCAAGTGGGTGGCCCCCAGGGATTGGATGAGAGAGAGCGGGCTTATCTTCAATATCAGACTGATCGCCTGCTGGCATCGGAGGCATGGTACGAGATTCCCCTGGGCTACAGGAACGTGGGGCTGAAGTTGGTGGGGCACCTGCAGTATGGCGCCCGCCTGCCGCTGTTGCTCGAGATCCTCCGCGAGCGGCGGCCGGTTTCCCTGCACAAGCGCCTGCTCGGCGGCGACTTTGTCCACGGGGGCATCCTTCGCCGCAATACTGTCGAGATAGGCATCGCCCTGATGGCCATTGCCAACGACGAGGTCAAGGCGGTACTGCTCGGGGTGTTGGAGCAGGATCCTTACTTCGAGGTCAGGGCAGCGGCAGCGCAGGTGCTGGGGAGGCTGTTCAGCGCGGACGACATGGTGGAAGCGGCCCTGGTCAAGGCACTCGACGACCCGGGTTGCCGGGTAGTGATCCGGGCGCTCGAGGCACTGGGACTGGTTGCTCGCGATCCGGAGGTGCGGTCAACGCTGCAGAGGTTCTACCTGCATCCGAACTGGCAGTTTCGCCAGGAGGTGGTGGTGGCATTGAGGCGGTTGCTGGAGCGCGGGGTGTTGGGCGGGGATCAGGTGGCGGTGGACGTTGATCACATACTGGCTATAAGCCCCTATTTCGAGCCGGAATTCCCGCTCAAAAACAATCTCAGGCGGTTGGCCGAAGTTGCCGCTGCGGATAGCGCTGTGGACAAAGCGACAGCCGGGAGAGGGGAGGCCCGCTGCTCCGGAGCCGGATGACAGGATGATCTACTACCTCGCAAACTATCTGCAGCAGTCGGTCTCGGTCCCGGAACTCTCGTTCCTGCGCCTGGTCGAGTTCCTCAGTTTTCGCGCGATTGCCGGAGCGATCACTGCCCTGCTCCTGACCATTCTCTTCGGCGGGCGCATCATCCTCCACCTCTACCGCTCCGGTCAGCGCGACATCACCCGTCGCTATGCCAACTTCCCCGCGTCGACGAATCAGGCCAAGACTTACGGCGGCGGGCTCATAGTCGCTGCCGTTGTCGTCAGCGTCCTGCTCTGGTGCAAGCTCAATGTGGCGTTCGTGGCCATCTGTCTGGGCGCGGTCTGCTGGTTCGCCGCCCTGGGCGCCGTCGATGACTACCTGAAGGTGCGGCATGGCAGCAGCGATCACGGCCTATCCGAAGCGGCTAAGCTCCTGCTCCAGTTCGTTTTCGCCGTCGTCTTCGCGCTGGTGTACGTCACTGAGGATCTCTCGTCGGTGCCAGCCGAACTGGCAACCCAGCTCTACCTGCCGTTCCTGAAGGCTCCGGTGGTCGACCTGTCCTGGGGCTACATCCCGTTCATCATCTTCACCGTCATAGCCATCGCTAACTCCGTCAATATCGCCGATGGCATCGACGGGCTCGCGGTGGTCCCGGTGGCCTTCTCGGTCGCGGTTTACGGGGTGTTCGCTTACGTCGCGAGCCATGTGCAGATCTCGAGCTTTCTCATCTTTCCCTTCATGGACGGGGCGGGAGAGGTGGCTGTGATCTGCAGCATCGTCTTCGGCGCCTGCCTCGGCTTCCTCTGGTTCAACTCCTACCCCGCCAACGTGATCATGGGCGACACCGGCTCGATGGCACTGGGCGGCTTGCTCGGCACCGTGGCGGTGCTGGTCAAGCAGGAGTTTCTCTTCCTGATCGTCGGCGGTGTCTTCGTTGGAGAGGCTTTCTCTGTTCTCGTCCAACAGAAGATTGGCATCAAGTGGCTGGGGCGGCGTTTCTTCTATAGTGCCCCAGTCCACCATCACTACCAGATGCGGGGCCTGGCCGACACCAAGATCGTGATCCGGTTCTGGATCGTGGCGGGCATCCTAGCCCTTTTCGGACTGGCGACGCTCAAGATTCGCTGACCGGCAGATCGGGCCGCGAAGCTAGCGCAAGTCTCGGACAATGTGGGGCGGAGACAACGGGCTTCAGGGCAGAACGAAGTAGATTTCCGTGCGGCGAGGACTTCAGCGCAGTAGGCTGAGCCCGTAGATGCAGATTAGCATTACCGCGAATCCGATCAGGACGGTGATGTAGATCGGGATTTCGTCGTTACTGGATCTGGGACACTGCTCTCGGCTATACTTCCGGTACTCCTTGGACAACAGAGAATAGCCGGACACTATGGTCACGATGATTGCCACGGGCAGGAAAACGATCCCCAGGGTTGCCGGCGACAGCGTGCGGATCATGCTGAGGATGTAAGAGAGGACATTAATCAGCAGCGCGTACTCACGGGTCAACAGGCTGTAGATCAGAATGCCGATGCTGACCGAGCCGAGCATTAGGGACGGCAGGGTTTTGACGAATGAAAAGCTGCCGAAAAAGAGTATCAGCAGGGCTCCGACGAGCAGGTGGAGCCACATGCCGGCGTAGGCATAGAAGAAGCTCGGTCGCTCCAGAGAGGCCTGACCTATGAGGTGCTGGGAGAATGTTTTGTGGCTGGCCATGCGCTTGAGCAAGCGCCTCGCCGGGGAAGCGAAAGCAGTGTTTCGGGAGGAGTAATCTACAATAGCCGCCGGTCGGCCCCCTGTCAAGGAGTAGGGCCTTGCCTCGACCGGGAGGAGGAATGGGGCGATCTGCTGCCGGTAGTGAAGGGTGTCAGGCTGCGGCGCTGGCCATCTGGCGGCCTTGGCCGTGCATGCCATTCTGCTAATACCTGCCGCTCGATAAAACGGAATAGGCGGTAAAAGTATTTCCTAGGGCTTGGCGATGGCGATGGACAGGGAGTAGGTGAAGCCCCTGTCGTCGCCGGCGTACTCCTTCAAGAAGCTATCCGGCGTCTCCATGCTGAGGCGGATGACATCGACCGGGGGAATGCTTCGGAGATACAGTTGGTCGCCATCGCCACTGCGGTTGGTGAGGGCCGCGTGCTGCTCGTCGGCCGCGCGGGTCTTGTCGACTCCTTCGATTCTGGAACGCAGCGAAACGGAGACGCGGCAGGAGGTGCAGCGCTGCTTTGGGTGGACCCGCTCAGGATGCCGAATCAGGAGGACGGGCAACTGGCCGTTGAGCCGTCAGCGGCCCAGAATCTCGCTTGAGAAGCTGAACTCGTCGCCGTCGGTCTGCAGCTTGTTGACCATCACGAAGGTGCCCCGTGGCGGACGTAACTCGGCCGGCGCGTCGATGTACAGAAACTTGCTGTAGAGATCCTGGAGTCGCCCCTGGTTCATGGCCGACAGGTTCGGGTCGTCGAATGCCATCAGAAACCGTTCGCCGGTTCTCAGACCGCATAACGTAGCGGCAAAGCGGTTTTCGGTAACGGCCGTCTAAGTGAGTTCCATCTGGTTGCTTCCTTGGCTGGTAAATCTCCGTGCGGGCTGGCGTGGTGGGGGCGGTTCTTTCCCTCGTCAGTTGTCCCGGCTAATACTTTCTCGTTCGGTAACCGCGCCCGCCTATGTGGTTTTAATTTGAAATTAGGTGGTGCTAATAATGATTAAAAGAGGAGTTGTCCTCGTGCTACTGTTGGTGATGAATGGTAGTTAGCCCGTTCGTCGGCCTCGAAGAGCCGGTAGAATCCCTCCGCGGCGTGGGCGCCAAGCGGGGAGCGGCGTTGCGCGAAGCGGGCATCAGTACGGTGGGGGACCTCCTCTACCGTTTGCCCAGGCGCTACCTCGATCGCAGTACCATCCTGTCGATTGCAGAGGCGACAGCCGGTATAGAAGCCACGCTCCTGGGCACGGTGGAGAAGGTCGGTTACATCCCCAGGTCCGGCGGGCGGGTCAACGTGACGCTTGTCGATGGGACCGGGGCGATGTCCCTGGTCTGGTTTCGCGGCGGCCGCTATATGCGGAACACCTTCAAGCAAGGGGATCAACTGGCGGTGAGTGGGAAGATCGACGCGTACAAAGGGGGACTTCAGCTTGTCCATCCCGAGTACGAGTTCATCGGGGCCGCCGACGAGGAATCCCGCCTGCTGCATACGGGCTCGATCGTCCCCCTCTATACGGGCAGTTCGGAGTTGCAGGAGAGGGGGCTGCGGAACCGCTCGTTCCGGCGCCTCATAGCCGAGGGACTTGAGCGTTGCGGCGAAGGCGTCCGCGACCCCCTGTCGGACGAGCTCAAGTCGCGGCTGGGGCTGCCCGGACTGGCAGAGTGCCTGCACCGGGTGCACTTCCCCGACACACTGGAGCAGGTTGAGAGGTGTCGTCGGCGACTGGCGTTCGACGAATTGTATGCAATGCAGCTAGCTTTACTACAGCGGCGGAGGCAGCGCCTGCTCGAGGGCCGGGGTATTGCTTTTTCTCCGAGTGATCGCCTCGTGCCCGGTCTGCGAGCGACACTGAGATTCAGCCTGACTGCGGCGCAGGAGAGGGTGATCACCGAGATCCAGGAAGACATGGGTTCGAGTGCAAACATGGTGCGGCTTCTCCAGGGCGATGTCGGCTCGGGAAAGACGCTGGTGGCGCTCTTCGCCCTCCTGACGGCGGTAGAGAACGGCTTCCAGGCCGCGATGATGGTTCCCACCGAGGTGCTTGCGGAACAGCACTTTCGAAGCATCCAGGCCCTGGTCGAAGACCAGGGCGTCAAGATTGTGGCCCTCACCGGTGCGCAGCCGGCGGCTGTCCGCGCCGAGATCCAGCAGGCCGTCAGCAACGGCACTGCCGAGCTGATTGTCGGTACCCATGCCCTGATCCAGCAGGGTGTGGACTTCGCCCGGCTCGGCCTCGTGGTCATAGACGAGCAGCACCGCTTTGGCGTGGGACAGCGGTCTAGCCTATGGCGCAAAGGCGAGTGCCCAGATGTGCTGACGATGACTGCTACTCCAATTCCCCGCACGCTCGCGCTGACCCGCTACGGCGACCAGGATCTCTCGGTCCTGGACGAGCTGCCGGTCGGTAGACGGCCGGTGCGGACTGGCGTGCGCAGCCCGGCGAGAAGAGACCGGGTTCTGGAATTCGCCGGCGAGCAGATGCGGGACGGCCGCCAGGTCTACGTCGTCTATCCGGTGATCGACGAGTCGGAGAGCACCGATCTCACCTCTGCTATCACCGGTTTCGAGGACTTGACGCACCGTTTCGCCGAGGCGCAGATCGTCGAGCTGCTGCACGGCCGCATGTCGACGGAGGAAAAGCGTGCAGTCATGGCCCGCTTCGCCAAGGGGGACATCCACATGCTGGTGACCACCACGGTGATCGAGGTCGGCGTCGACGTTCCTAACGCCACCGTCATGATCGTCGAGCACGCCGAGCGTTTCGGCCTGGCGCAGCTTCACCAGTTGCGCGGGCGGGTCGGTCGAGGTGCCGATCAGTCCTACTGCATTCTCATGTCCGATTCAGCTCCGGCCGCCCAGACCGGGGCGGCGCAGCGGCTCCAGGTGTTGTGCGACTCGGAGGATGGCTTCCGAATCGCACAACGCGATCTCGAGCTTCGCGGACCCGGCGAATTGCTCGGGATTCGGCAAGCTGGACTGCCGGAGCTGGTGGTGGCCGACCTAGTGCGCCAGGACGGACTGGTAGAGCTCGCGCGCCGGGAAGCGGCCGCCGCCGTGGCCGCAGAGCATGGCGAGGCAGGAAGTGGGGCTGCACAGGCGGCGGCGGGATGATCCAGCCGCTGATTTCGCCGGATGAGTTCGTGGGGCTCGGGGGTGTCACTCATCTGTGCACCGGCGGCGAGGGACCCTGGTTCGAACAACAGGAGCGGGTCTACACCGAGTTCGCCGAACTTAAGGGAGCGGGCGAAGTGGGACGGGAGCGGATCTTCGAAATAGGGGAGGACTGTCGGTCTCGCGTCGCCGGTCTGTGGGGTGTGGCACGAGATCGTGTCTGCTTCATGTCGGCAGGCAACGACGGCCTTAATGCCATCGCCCGCGGCCTAGCCTGGGAACCGGGCGACAACGTCGTCACCACTCAGCTCGAATTCCCATCGGTCGCCTACGCCTGGCGCGACCTGAGGCAGCAGGGGGTCGAAGTGCGAATGGTGGCGCCTCGGGACTGGATGGTAACGGAGGAGGATCTGCTGGCCGCCGTGGATGTGCGCACACGGGTTCTGGCCGTGAGTCAGGTCAGTTTTTACACCGGACAGTGTATTGACGTGCGGCGGCTGGCTGCGGTCAGGGACGACGGCGTGCTGCTGGCGGTGGATGCGACCCATGCCTCTGGTGTACTTAACGTGCCGGCGCATTACGCCGACTTGTGCATCAGTAGCTCGTACAAGTGGATGCTGGCGACCCACGGGGTGGCGCCCTGTTACGTCGGCGAGGCGCTAGAGGCACAGCTGGCACCGCCCGGGTACGGCTGGCGCAACCTCGAGGTTTGGCCCCCACAGTGGGCGCTGCGGGAGCCCGAGGTCGCGGTGGCCCGGATGCCGTACCGGATGGAGGCGGGCAATCCGGCGATGCTCCTGATCTTGCATCTCAATGAATCTCTCAGGCGAATCATGGAAATCGGCATTGAACCGGTGGAATCCCATGCCCGAGACCTGGCCGGGCTCCTGGTCGATGGCTTGCGGGATCGGGGTCTGCCGGTGCTGGAACCTCCCTCCCGCGCGGCCAGTTCGGGCAATACCTGCCTGATTGTCGAAGAGGCAAAGCAGCTTCAGCGGGCACTCGAGGAACGGCGGGTCCTCACCTGGGGGGATTACGGCCGGCTGCGCATCTCGACACATCTGTACAACGGAGAGGAGGATGTCGACCGGCTGTTCGCGGCGCTCGACCAGGTCGAGCCGGAACTTCTCGAGTGAGGGGAATTTGGCGGAATCCAGGGTAGTGGTTAGGTTCTTCCAGTTATATCGGATTATTCGGCGCGGTCGTTCTCGACGGTCGCGACCGCAGTCCCGGGCCACAGGAGCTCACCCTAATGAAGGCAATCAGATTCTATTCCAGCGGGGGCCCCGACGTCCTCACCTACGAGGAGGTCGACGACCCGGTGCCGGCCGCCGGGCAGGCGTTGGTCAAGGTCGACGCGATAGGTCTCAACTACATCGACACCTACCATCGCGAAGGACTCTATCCGGTGGATCTGCCGTGTATTCCGGGGATGGAGGCGGCCGGCACCGTGGTCGCCGTGGGCGCGGGAGTCGACCAGGTTGCGGTGGGTGATCGGGTGGCCTATGCCGGGGTGCTCGGGGCCTATGCCGAGCTGGCAGCGGTAGATGCTGGTCAGCTGGTACCTGTTGCCGACGGTGTCGAACTCGAAACCGGTGCTGCGGCCATGCTGCAGGGCATGACCGCCCATTACCTGGCCTATTCCACCTTCCCTCTCGACTCCGGCCATACTGCCCTGATCCATGCCGCCGCCGGTGGGGTCGGCCTGCTGCTCGTGCAGATGGCCAAGAAGGCCGGCGCCCGGGTCATCGGCACGGTGTCGACGGAAGCGAAGGAGGCGTTGGCCCGAGGCGCGGGTGCGGACGAGGTCATCCGTTATACCGAGGCCGATTTCGAGGCTGAGACCATGCGCCTTACCGACGGTAAGGGCGTGGACGTAGTCTACGACTCGGTGGGGAAGAGCACGTTCGACCAGGGACTCAACGTCCTGCGCCCGCGAGGTTACATGGTCCTCTTCGGACAGTCGAGCGGGCCGGTGCCGCCGTTCGATCCCGGTCTGCTCAATGCCAAGGGGTCCCTCTACCTTACACGTCCGACGATGTTACACTATGCCTCTGACCGCCACGAGTTGCTGCGCCGCGCCGGCGACGTATTCGACTGGATCGCCGCTGGTGAGCTCGACCTGCGGATCGGCGACCGCTTTCAGCTGTCCGATGCTGCTGCCGCCCACACGGCGCTGCAGGGGCGCAAGACCACGGGCAAGGTGCTGATCCTGCCCTGACACCAGCCGGTGTCAGCCGTCCGGAATCGAAACCAACGCAGGCGAGGGAGTCTTGACTGCGACCCGATCAAGGAGTCATCCCAATGAGTGAAGGTGCCGACCAGAAGGAACCGGAAAGAGGCAGCGAGGCGCCGGAACAGGCTCCCTCTACCACCTCAGGAAGTGTGGTAGGTAATGATTCGCAAATCCCAGTGGCGGAACAAGGTGAGGATTCTTCCAGGGGAGACGAAAGCGTGCCCGCGGCTGATGATGCGACGGTGGCTGTTGAACCTGAGGAAGGGGAGACCGAGTCGGTGGCGGAAATCGGGGCCGACAGATCGGAGCAGGCGGTCGGCAAACAGGAGGAGGTTGCAGCAGACGCGGAAAGGTCCATCGCAGAGTCCCGGGAGGAGCCTGGGGAGCAGGTAGCCGCTGGCGCTGCGCCGGCTGCCGATTTCGCCCAGATGGTGGATCAGAGCGACGTCGGTGCCCACAGCAAGGACGTGAAGGTAGGGGACAAGGTAAACGGTGTCCTGGTCAGGATTGGAGAGGAGCTCAGCTTCGTGGATTTCGGAGGCCGTAGCGAAGGCGTGATCAAGACGGTCGAGATCCGACCCGGATCCGACCAGCAGGTCGGTGAGGTACCAACTCTGAGTGAAGGAGATCCCCTTGAGGCTTATGTGATGTCCGCCGGCGAGGAGATTGTCCTCAGCCGTTCCCTCCAGAGCGAGAATAGTAGCGCCGACATGCTCTACCAGGCCTTCAAGTCCGGAATTCCGGTCGAGGGCAAGGTGATCGCCGTGAACAAGTGGGGCCTTGGCGTCGACGTCAACGGTTGTCGGGCCTTCTGCCCCATATCCCAGATCGACACCGAGTTCGTATCCGACACGGCTCCCTACAAGGACCAGAGTCTCACCTTCAAGATCACCGAATTCCGCAACCAGGGCCGCAACATCGTGGTCTCCCGCCGGGCGCTGCTACAGGCCGATGCCGACGATGCGGCTGCCACTGTCCGCGAAGGTATCGTCAAGGGGGCGGAGATGGACGGCACGGTGACCCGGCTCGAGCCGTTCGGCGCGTTTGTAGAGCTAGGTGGTGGCGTGGAGGGCCTGATACACGTATCTGAGTTGAGCCACCAGCGCGTCGAACATCCCAAGGATGTGCTGGAGACCGGGCAGGAAGTCCGGGTTTCGGTAATTCGGGTTAAGGATCTAGGGGCTCGGAGGAAGGAACGCATCTCGCTGTCGCTCAAAGCGTTGGAGAAGGATCCGTGGTCCGATGTCAAGGCGAAATACCCGCCGGGGACCTTCGTCAAGGGTAAGGTCGAATCTCTCGAGGAGTTCGGCGCTTTCGTGCAACTGGACGAGAACGTCAGTGGTCTTGTCCACGTTTCCGAAATTGCCGACAAGCGAATCAAGCACCCGCGCGAGGTCGTCTCGGTTGGGGACGAAGTTACCGTAGCGGTGCTCGAGCTCGACAGCCGCCGCCAGCGTCTGCGGCTCTCCATCAAGCAGGTCGAATCGCTCGAGGACGCGGCCAACCTGAAGGATTTCAACGCGCGTCAGAAGGAGAAGAAGGACGAGACCCCGGCCGGAAACGCCCTTACCGACGCACTTAAGCGGGCGGGGCTGAACTGATGACGGCACCGGCGGCAGCATCGATGCGCCAGGGGCTGTTCGACTTCGACAAAATCGGCTACTACGGCCCATACGGCGGTGCCTTTGTTCCTGAGATCCTGCGCACGACCCTTGACCAGCTCATCGCCGCTTTCGAAGTGGCACGCCAGGATCCGGCATTCTGGCGGGAATTCGTGCAGATCATGCAGACCTACTCCTGCCGGCCGACCCCGTTGACCCCGCTAGACAACCTTAGCAATGAGTTAGGTGGCGCCCGTATCTTATTGAAGCGAGAGGATTTGAATCATACCGGAGCGCACAAGGCCAACAATGTTTTGGGTCAGGGGCTACTGGTTCGCCGTATGGGCAAGAAGCGGGTGATCGCCGAGACCGGCGCCGGCCAGCACGGTGTCGCCACGGCAACGATGGCGGCGCGCTTCGGGTTCGACTGCACCATCTACATGGGAGCGGTTGACGTCGAGCGCCAGCGCCCCAACGTGTTCTGGATGGAGCAGTTGGGCGCCACCGTGGTCGCCGTCGAGGATGGCTCGGCGACGCTGAAGGATGCCATCAACGAATGCATGCGCGACTGGGCGCAATCGATGGAGGACACCCATTACGTTCTGGGCACGGCCTGTGGTCCGCATCCCTTCCCGCAGATGGTTGCCTATTTCCAGCAGATCATCGGCGACGAATGCCG
>CAYWBJ010000438.1:0-2582 GCA_964456165.1 uncultured Gemmatimonadaceae bacterium
CGCTGGATCCCGCGTGCCGGTCGCCGGCGGCATGACCGGGCTGGTGGATAGTCAGCCGGCGAGGTTGATCGACCGGCCCCTCACCGACCTGAACCCGTCCCTCAGGAATCCTCTTCCGGCGGCGTGTCCCAGTCCACCACCGGTTCCCCCGCCTCTCTCGACAGGATATCTATCGCCGCCGCGGCCCCATCTCCCGCGCTGATGATCGCCTGGCTGCGTCCGGGTCGCACCAGCCTGCCGACCGCGTAAACCCGATCGAGGCTCGTCTTGCCGTGGACATCGGTCACAACGCCGGTGGACTCGTCCATCTCGACGCCGAGCTCGATCGCCAGCTTTGGGGACTTGCCTTCAGACAGAATCACATAGGCGCACTCGGTCTCCCCGCCCTGCTCCAGACTCACCCGGAATGACTCGCCATCCCGGGCTATCGCCGTCACCCGGTCGTCCACCACCTGCGCGCCGAACTGCTTCACCTGTGCGCGCGCGATTTCCTGGAATTCGGTCCCCGTCATCTCGACGATCCCCAGATAGTTCTTCAGCACGGCGGCGTGCATGGCGGTGTTGTCCTGTCCGTAGACCGCGACCTGTTTCCCCATCTTGGCCAGGAACAACGCGGCGCTCAATCCACCAGGTCCGTCGCCCACGATAACGACATCGGTAGTCATCTCTCCTCCTTCGGTCGAGTTTCAGCTGCGTCGTGCAGATGCCGGCGGGTCGGGGATGAATATAGGGGCGGTGCGGCAGCGAGCACACCGCTGCCGGAAGATTCAGGCCCCGCTGTTCGGGCTCAGGTACTTGAAGCCGTAGGCGCGCCGGAAACCCAGGCGCGCGTAGAGCCTTCTGGCGCCCGGATTTGCGTCTGCGACCGGTATCAAGGGCACCGTCGCGCCCGCGCGCTTGCCCAGAGCCAGCAGTCCGTGGATAAGGTGCGTTCCCAGGCCCCGGCCCCGAAGGGCCGGTGAGGTCCACAATTCGGCAAGCTGGTAGAGATCGTCCAGCTGCACGGCCCGCCCGTAGCTGGACGGCTCCCCTTCGTGCTCGACGAGGCCGTACCACGCCGGCAGCGAGACCCGCGAGAGGGGCCCACGCTTCATCGCTACCACCTCGTCGTCCTGATCTGGGTCGATTGCGCGGACCGTCTTCAGCCACTCCTCGAGGCCGACTTCAGCGATCGACGACTCAACGTCCGGGAACGCCTCCATCGTCAGAAGGTGGTTCGGATTGTCGATGGCGTAGCCGCGCCGCAGCAGCTCTTCTTCGATCGCCGCGCCGGAGTCGCCGTCGGTGAGCCTGAAGTGGCAGACGAGCCCGCGATCGGCATAATGCCTCTCGCACATCTCGACCTTGGCCGCGACTCCTTCACTGCCGGGATACAGCGGCCAGACCGAGTTTGGATTCCTGCTCCGGCCGCGGTTGAAGCGCAGCAGCCACCCATCTATAAGCATGCTCTCTTCCGGAGGAAGCATGTTGGCCATCGCTTCCTCCAGCTTCCGGTTGAAGACCAGGCGCTTCACGGCTCCCCGGAACCGCCTGTCAACCGGAATCGACAGCGACTAGGTCCAGGCGCCACACGTCCCCCGGCAGCCATGCGGACTCGACCCGGTGGAAGTAGTCGCACCGGCTCAGCTCCACCTGCTCTGCCGACATGGTAATGGCATTGCCCCCTGCCAGGAACAGGGCACCGTGGTGGATGCCGAACCCGCAGGCATGGCGCCGGCTCCACGGCGTCTCCGGCAACTCCTCCCAATTCCGGCCATCTGCCGAGTACCAGACGTCATTGCGATTACCGTCAGTGCCCACCTCGTCCGGGTGGTCCGCCACGCCGCGCTGCCCCCCCAGCACCCACAGCTTCCCGTCCCCCGCTGCGGTATCGTGGTAGGAGCGCCCGGGCCAGGGCGCCACTCCCGCCTCCAGAGGACAGGTCCATTCGCGGCCGTCCGCCGACGACCAGACGTCGTTCTCGAAAGTGCGCGTCTTCAATCGCGGCTGCTCTTCCAGATCGCACCGCAGGGAGCTGAGCAAGGTTCCGCCCGTCCCGATGTAGCCCCCTCCTATAATCCACATGCGATCGTCTAGGACGGGCAGTCCGCCATTCGCGCCCGTGATCATGCCCCTGGGCGTCCACGGCGCCTCGTCCGTCACCAGCTCCCAGCTCACGCCATCACTCGTCCTCCAGACATCCCGCAGCGGCGGCGGTGCCGGCTGGATGGGTCGGCCGGCCTTCAGGTCCTCCAGGAACCCGGTCTGGCTGTAGGCGGCGACCTGGCCACCCATGACCCAGATCGAACCGTCGAACACGGTCATCATCGGGTTACCGCGCTCCTGCCAGGGGACAGTGGCCGCTACCAGCTCCCAGGTCACGCCGTCCTTCGATTTCCACACGTCGTCGGGCGTCCCATTCTCGGCACCAACGATCCAGATCTGGCCGTCGTGCACGACGCCCCCGTGCATGTGCCTGCCGCTCCACGGCGCCGTCGTCGCCAGGTACCAGCTGACGCCGTCGTCTTCCGAGCACCAGACCTCCGAGGTCACCTCCGACGCGAAGGTGCCGGCGCCCGCGCCGGCCAGATCTGGCCGGCTGC
>CAYWBJ010000439.1:0-2850 GCA_964456165.1 uncultured Gemmatimonadaceae bacterium
GTAGACGGACAGATCCTCTACCACGTCCGCTCGGCATCCTAGTCGGCGGTCCGCCGTGCCGCCGCGCATCCAAGACGATGTCGCATTTCCCCATCCGAGGCAAGAAGCTCGAAGGCCTGCGCAAGGCCCCGCGGATCGGCGGCCGGTACAAGCAGGCCATGGACGAGGAAGAGTAGCAGGGGCAGGCTCGCGGAAACGGCGCAGCAGTGGACCAAGTAGCCGTCGGCTACCATCCCCCGTGCCAGCTCGGCGAAGCCCGGCTCAGGACGCGAGACGGCCGCGAACACCAGCGGCGCTCCAGACCAGCGTCTCGGGCCGCATCCAGCCCGTCCCTCCACAACAGGTCCCGGCCATTGCGCTCCAGAGCCACGCGCGCGCGTCTCGCCGGCCGTTCCACGTCTAAGCTTAGAGCCCGGTGAAGACGGCAAGCAGACTCGAGGGCATCGGTAAGAAGCTGGAGCACAGGTAAGCGGCATTCAGCCAGCTGCCCAGCAACGCGCAGCCGCAGGCACTCGCCGTCCACCCCTCCCAAGACGGCGCGCCACTACAACCAGGCGGGGGCCAGAAGCCCAATCCCGTGATCTGGCCGACCAACCGCAGGTAGGTGCCGCCGTCACCGGTAACGCGCATCGGCTCGAACCCGGGCGCAGCCATAACGCGAAGGCAGCGACCACCGTCGCGGTCAGGCAGCCGACGGCCGAGCTACCCCAAACCCGGCCACCTGAGTGCGGTGGTGGCTCAAAACGCGAGTGCGGCACCTAGGGAATTGATTGGCGAGTAGAGGGTCTTCTGGTCATGGTTGGAGAAGAAACCGCCTTGCTCGAGGTTGCGCTCGACGCCGTATTTTTCGCCCCGGATCCACCGTTTTTCCAGCCACAGCGACCAGCGCCGGGTGAAGTAGATGCGACAGCTGAATCCGAACCCCAAGCGGAGATCAAACTTCGAGCGTTTCTGCGTAGTCCGTCCGAACTCCGCGCCGTCGAGGGTCAGGGCGTACTTGTCGACGTAGTATTTCTCCCAATCTCCGACCATGCTCAGGATCGCCTGAAACCCGATTCCGCGCCGTCCCGTCGCCGCCACCCAGGGCAGGAAGCTCCCCGTGAAGTCGAGGCAAACGTAGCTGTGAGTCGGCACCCGGTACTCGGCCATCTTGGGCTGGAAGTTGACGCGGTCGTAACGGAACGTCGCGTCGCGGAACTGAACCCGCCAGTAGCTGAGACCGAGCCCGACGCCAGTGCGATCAGTGCCAACGTTATCGTAGCCCAGCCGCACACCCAGCACCCGGTTGTCATCTTCCAGCCACAGATCGTGGATGCCACCGACGGGCTCGAAACCCTCGCCTTCGACAAACTCTTTGGTGAAGATCGGGAACTTGTGGTTGCTCCCCATCAGCATCAGGTAGTAGTGGCGCCCGACGTGATCGCTTAACGCAGAGGAATCACCCGCCAGCATCAGGAAGGTAACCATGGCCACTGCACACTTTGTCATCCTGCTCACTCCACCGAATCGGACCTAGGGTCGCCCCTGCGGCCAAACTCGGTGCTGATGAAGCAGGTAATGAAGACGGCAATGCCGACTACTATCGCGGCACTGATCAGGTACGGCAGGTTGGACACCAACGCCGCGACGGCCAGCGAGATGACGACGATTCCCGCGAGCAGCAGCAACTGGTTGAGGCCTTGCGATGGGCTGCGTGACGAGAACTGTCCGTACTGGGTCAGCATCCTATCTGGCCACGACTCGGGCTGGATCGCCACCGGCCAGCCCCGCCAGCTGAGCATCAGCATCCGCGCGACTCTCGAAGGCGCCGGCTAGCACCCTCCCCCCGCCGCCGGGACGCTGTTGCCAGTAGCGATTGCGGCCACCGGCTGCCGATCGCTCGATCGCGGCCACCGCCAGCAGCACCGACGAGAAGCGCTCCAGCTCCAGGGCGAAGGGCAACTCCACGACGACGAAGTCGTCGGCCAGCCCTCTGTCGACAAGATCTTCACCATGCCGTACTGACGCTTCGAAGCTGTCGAAGCTGCCCACCAGCAGCCGCTCCCAGACGCTCTCCTGCACGACCACGGGTTGCAGGAAAGCCGGCTCGCCCCGCTCGCGCAGGCGACTGAGATGCTCGTCCACCCACTTGCTCTCCGGGCCGTAGGAGGCAATGCGCAAAGCGAAGGCTCCACCCGATCCGACAGCCCGACCTATAATCGCGACCGGTACGGCGGCCGGTTGGGGTAGATCCTCGGCGGTCGTCATCAGCGGACGCGTCGACAGCACCGTTTCCGGCTGTCGGCGCAAAACGCGCGTCTGCGTCGACATGGGGTGCTCGCCTGCGGCCGTGGCGACCGCCTCGTCCCGGCTCTCTCGCGCGTTCGCCACATCCACCCGGGTCGGATCATCGCCAGCCGTCGCAGCTCCCAGAACGCTCATTTCGCCCGCGCCGCCAACCGGCTCGGCGCCGCGATCGGGCGGACGCACCTCGTACTGCGTGGTCTCCCCCGAAGTGATGGTTTCACCCGCCAGCGGGATCAGTCCCAGCCAGCGGTCGAGGTAGCCGCTCTGCCACAACAGCATCGCGAGGAAGGGGATGAGCAACAGAGCGCCTATGCGAGCACGCGCCGCATGGTTGCCATCGCCAGCGGCCGCCCAACGATTGGCCAGCACCTCACCTTTGGGAGTCGCATCCCGGCGCTGTTCGTCTTTGTCGAGCTCCTCGATAGCGAAGTCGTCGTAGAAATCTTCGTCCTCCCCATCCTCTACGGGGTCCAGCTCGGAGCCATTCAGGCCCACTTTCTTCTTGAGGTTTCGCACGTAGTCCGCGATGCGCTCCAACACCGTCCGCGCCGGCGTCTCGGTGTC
>CAYWBJ010000440.1:0-2366 GCA_964456165.1 uncultured Gemmatimonadaceae bacterium
TCTACAAGCTGCTCGGCGGCAAGATCCGCGACCGCGTGCGAGTCTACCTGACCGGTGGACCCGAGCCGATACAAGGGTCCGACCCGGAGGATTTCGCCAGCCACGTCGCCAAAATCCCCGACATGAAAGAAGGCTTCGAGATCTGCAAGCAGGGGATCGCCTTCCACAGCCCGATGCCGCATGCGGTACCCCATTTCACCTACTCCGATCCGGGCGGCCCGACCCTGGAGAGCCGGGGCCCAATCACCGAGCGCGGTCTCAATCACATGGTTAGCTGCGTCGCGGCAATGAAGGAGGTTCTGGGCGACCAGATCGGGCTGGCCCTCGACTGCGGCCCCGGCATGATGGTGACCGACGCCATCCGCCTGGCCCGGGCACTCGAGCCCTACAACGTCATGTGGCTCGAGGACATGATCACCGGCGACTACACCCCATACGTGCTCGCCGACCTGTACCGCCAGGTGACCGAGAGCACTAGCACCCCAATCCACACCGGCGAGCAAATCTACCTGCGCCAGCACTTCAAGGATCTGTTCGAGAAGCAGGCGGTCAACATCATCGGCCCCGACCCGGCTGACGTCGGCGGCATCGCCGAGCTCAAGTGGGTGGCCGAGTACGCCGACCTTCACGGCATCCTGATCGCGCCCCATGGCGTGCTCGACGGCCTCTTCGGCCTGGCCGCCCACGTCCAGGTGGCCGCCACGCTGCCGCGCAATTACATCGCCCTGGAATATCCCGGCGCCGCCGACTGGTGGCACGAGATCGTCGAGGGCCTGCCCGACCCTATCGTCGTCGACGGGCACGTCCAGGTCTGGGATACGCCTGGCCTCGGCGTCCGCTTCGTGGAGGAGGAAGCGAAGAGGCACCTGTCCCAGGAAGACGCCGACTTCTTCGATTGAGCACCGGCATTCAATACGCAACCAAGACCAGCCATGCCCGCTAAAAAGCGTTACGCCCAGGTAGGACTCGGTGGCCGCTCGTTGATGTTTTCCAATGCGGTGGTCGACACCTTCGCCGACAGCTGCGAGCTGGTGGCGCTCTGCGACACCAACCCCGGGCGCCTGGAGCAGCGCGTCACCTGGGCCCGCGACCGTGGCGTCGAAGTGCCGGGTTACGGCGCCGCCGATTTCGATCGGATGGTGGCCGAACGCCGACCGGACGTGGTCATCGTCACCTCGAAGGATTCGACTCACGACCAGTACCTGGTCCGGGCGATGGAGCTGGGCTGCGAGGTGGTGACCGAGAAGCCTATGACCACCGACGCCCACAAGTGCCAGAGCATCCTCGACACTCAGCGACGTACCGGCCGGCCCTGTACCGTTACCTTCAACTACCGCTACTCGCCGCCGCGCTCCCAGGTCAAGGACCTGCTGATGTCAGGCGTCATCGGCAACCTGCTGTCCGTGGATTTCCACTGGCTGCTGAACATCCGTCACGGCGCCGACTATTTCCGCCGCTGGCACCGCAACAAGGAGAACTCGGGCGGGCTGATGGTGCACAAGGCCACTCACCATTTCGACCTGGTCAACTGGTGGCTGTCGACCGTGCCCGAAACAGTGTTCGCCTCGGGCCACCGCCGCTTCTACACCGCGGAGCAGGGCGATCGCTACGGGCTCCACGACCGTGGTGAGCGCTGCCTCGACTGCCCGGAGGCCGGCCGCTGCCCGTTCCACCTCGACCTGCGGGAAAGCGACCGGATGAGGGAGCTCTACCTGGACCACGAGCATCACGACGGCTACTTCCGCGACCGCTGCGTCTTCAGCGACCAGATCGACATCGAGGACTGTATGAACGTCCTGGTGGACTACCGCAATGGCGTCAGGATGTCATACTCGCTCAATGCCTTCATGCCGTGGGAGGGTTACCAGGTGGTCTTCAACGGCACCAAAGGGAGGCTGGAGCACAAGTGCGAGGAAAGCGTCTACGTCAGCGGCGACGGCTCGGTGCCGGGCGCACTCATCGCCGAGGGCACGTGGACGCGGATCTTCCCCCACTTCGCACCGGCCTACGAGGTGGACCTGTGGAAAGCGGAAGGCGGCCACGGCGGCGGCGACGATCCCCTGCTTCGCGGCATCTTCCACCCCAACGCTGCCGCTGACCCACTCAAGCGCGCCGCCGCCCAGCGCGCCGGCGCCTGGTCGGTCCTCACCGGGATCGCGGCCAACCAGTCGATGACCACCGGCAGCCAGGTGCGGATCGACTCGCTGGTCTCAGGCCTGGAGGAGCCGGACTATCCTGCCATGCCGACAGCCACCGAGCCGATGCCGGTGGAAGCGCTCGAAGGACGCACCTGACGGGACGGGGCTCGCTCAGGCTTCGAGCTTCGTGCGACCTGTACGGCTCGGCGGCGCGTAGACCGCTTCCTC
>CAYWBJ010000441.1:0-7712 GCA_964456165.1 uncultured Gemmatimonadaceae bacterium
GGTCCTATCGGACGAAGCGGAGGCTCAGAGTTTCCTGCGTTTCTTCAAGGAGCGGGCGGTGGACTGGAAGGATGGGGCGCGGAACTTCGCCGACATCCTCGAGCGGCCCAAGGCCAGGTGAAACCGGATACGGCCGCCGCCCTGCTGGGCTTGGAATAGAGCTCGAAAATCTGGGGCGACTGCATCGGGACCGAGAGCAAGGTCGACTCCCGCAACTAGCCCTCCGAGCTCTCCCGCATCGAGCGGACCGTTAGTTCGAGTCCCTCTCGGATTCCCGTACTGGGATGCCATCCAAGCTCCTGCGCAGCGAGGCTGCAGTCGGCCTCGGTGTCGCGGACGTCCCCGGCGGCCTGATCTTCTGTGCGCACGTTTGCTCGCCGCCCAATCATTTCCTCGAGCCAGCTGATTAATTCGCCGACCGATGCGGTTGAGCCGCCGCCGATATTGAAAACCTGCTGGGTGGTCGAGCGGCTGGCGGCCAGAATGTTTGCGTCTACAACATCCTCTACGAAGGTCATCTCGCGGCGCTGCCTGCCATCTCCGAACACCGTGATCGCTTCCCCCTTCCGGATGGCGTCGACGAAGCTACCAACTGCTTGATCCGGCCTTGGGTGGTGTCCGTACACGGTGAAGTAGCGAAGGCATACGCAGTCGATGTCACTGCTCCGTGCGTAGAGTCGGCAGAGGTGCTCCCCCGCGAGCTTAGTGACACCGTAAGGCGAGACGGGAAGGATTGGCGCAGCTTCAGTCGTCGGTCTGATAGGGGCATCACCGTACACCGAGGAAGAGGACGAATAGACGAATCGGGGTACCCCGGCCGCTGTGGCCGCCTCCAGGATCCTCTCGGTCGCCACGATGTTATTCCGGCTGTAGTCGGCGAAGTTGGGTCCCCAACTCAAGCGCACTCCGGCTTGAGCTGCCAGGTGAAAGACACAAGCGCAGTCAACCAACAGTCCCTTGAGGTCCGCGGAGCAGAGGTCGGCTTTCGCCAGTTCGAACCCCGGTGCGTCGATGAATGCACGGATCCGCCGCTGTTTAACACTTCGGGGATATGCGTCTAGGAAACAATCGATTCCGGTTACTTGGTGGCCGCTGGCCAATAACCTGCTGACCGTCGCTGCTCCGATAAAGCCGGCGGCGCCGGTGACGACAAATCGTTCAGGCATGCGTTATGTCGACGGGACGACAGCGGGAATGGGTCCCAGTCAATGCCTATCCTTGGCCTTCCTGGGCACGCTTAGCCGCCTCGCGATCGAGCAGCAACATCGCCGCCGCCTCGCCATTGGCCATGCGCAGCTGCTCGACGATCCATTGTGCGGTCTTGACCTCCTCGATCTGTTCGCTCACGAACCATTCGAACTGGAGGTGTGCCGCGAAGGCCTTCTCCTTGAATGCTCTCTCGTACAGTGCGTTCACGCGGTCGTTGACGTGCTGCTCCGCTTTGAGCGCCTTCTCAAATACATCGAGCAGAGACTTGTAACGCGACAGAGGCTTTTTTATCGGCCGTAGCTCCACGGGCGCGCCCCACTCTACTAGAAAGTTGTAGAGTCGCATTGCATGCATATGCTCCTCCCCGGCTTGGTGGCGCATGTATGTCGCGAACCCCGGGTAGTTGCAGCCTTCACAGTAGACTGCCATCTGCAGGTACGTGTACCAGGCGAATAGCTCCTCGTTGATCTGGCTGTTGATTTCCTCGATGATCGCTTTGCTAAGCATGATTGGACTCCTGTTTTGTGGCGTCTTCGGCGGTTACTACCGGGGGACCGCAATCCGAGAGGACTTCATTGCTCGCAACGCATAAGATACACAATCTGAACATTATTCATCAGCTATGGTTCCATGCAAAGGCCGAGTTAAGCGAGACTCTACGGGCTCAAGGAGCGCTCGCGGGCGGCGACCTGGTAGCCGATCTACTCGGCCTACTCCTCGTTCCCCGTTACGCGAAGTTGCAACCAGACCTCCTCGCCGACGCGAAACTCATCGGCTTCAGCGGCGGCCACGACCCACTCTTCGTCGTCCTTCTCGCGCGGTCGCACGGTCACCTCCAAGTGCCGTCCTAAGTTCCGCATGCGCTCGACCCGGACGGGCAACGCATGATGACTCTTCGTCCTTATCAGTCGGCAGTGTTCAGGGCGAATCCATTCCGTTGTGCCGCCGTTGCGGGTGAGCGCGTTGGCGGGTCCGAAGAGGCGGGCGCAGTATCCGTTGACAGGTCGTTTGTATACCTCAGTGGGTGTGCCGTGCTGCTCAATCACTCCCTCCCGAAGAATGGCGACCCTGTCTCCGACGCTCAGGGCATCTTCCGGGTCGTGAGTCACGAGGATGGTGGTAGCTTTGATTGCACGCAGGATATCGACGATTTCGTCTCTGAGACTGCGGTGCAGCGCGATATCCAGGCTGGTGAATGGCTCGTCCAATAGGATCACGTCCGGTCGAGGAGCCAGTGCTCGCGCGAGCGCCAACCGCTGACGTTCACCACCAGATAGCTCGTGGGGAAATCGGCTCTGGAACCCGGACAGCCCGACCAGTGAGAGCATCTCTGCAACCAAGGTCGCCTGCTCCTTCCGCGATCGGGCGACAACTCCGAACCGGATGTTGTCGGCCACCGTTCGGTGGGGGAAAAGGGCGCCGCCCTGGAAGACCAGCCCGACGTTGCGCTTTTCCGGTGGGATCCAGACCCTTTGCCGGCCATCGGCGACCAGGCGACCACCGATCAGGATTTCGCCCTCGTCCGGCTGCTCAAGGCCGCTCGCCAGCCGTAGAAGGGTTGTCTTGCCGCTCCCGCTCTCACCGACCAGTGCTAGGATTTCGCCCCTCCCGACCGCCAAGTCCACCCGTAGCGCTGTCGGCCGGGAGGCCCCGGGATAGCTCTTGGAGACGCTGCGCAACTCGATGGATGTGCTCACCCTGTGCGCTCTCCGATCAGACGATTCAGTGCCACCAGCCCGATCGTCCCGACCAGGACGATCATCAGCGACGGCAAGGCCGATTCGTAGATTCGCCCCTCCTTGGCGAGGCCGAACGCGGTGACTGCTAGGGTATTGAAGTTAGCCGGGCGCAGGAGCATCGTCAGGGGCAACTCCTTGAGGATGTCGATGTAGACGAGCACGGCAGCTCCGAGCAACGTGTGCTTGAGCAATGGCAGGTTGATCCTCCACAAGGTGGAGAGGGGCGGGTGGCCAAGTACTCGGGACGCTTCGTCGAGCGATCCGCATACATTGGTCATCCCCGAACGCACGGCTTGTAGTGGCACCGCAAGAAAGCGCACGAGATAGGCGAACCCGATAGCGAACAGGCTTCCGCTCAATAGGACAGTCGGCAGATCGGTGGTCGTCGAGACCTGCTCGAGCATGCGGTCGACTTTGCCAAGTAGAACCATCACGCCCACAGCCACCACAGCTCCCGGTGCCGCGTAACCTATGGCAGCTACCCGCGCTGCGCCGCGAATATACGAGTGCCCATGCAGGCGGACCGTGTACACTACGACAACGGCCGCGAGAGTGATCCCGGCCGCAGCTCCGATAGAGAGGAAAAGGCTATTGAGGATTTGCGGTTCGCGGACGGCATGTTCCCCCCAGATGGGAATCGCCTGCCAGCTCCAATAGATCAATTGTGCAACTGGTAGCAAGAAACCGATGGTAAGCGGCACGGCGCAGACCAAGATCGCTGTCGCGGCGCGGATCCTGCTGAGCGGGCGTCTGGAAACCGGGGTGCTGTCGCCGGACTGGTGCGCGAAGCGGGCGCGGCCACGCTGAAAACGCTCGACGACCACGAGGGTCAGCACCGCCGCCATCGCGAGACTGGCCAAACTCAAGGCGGAGACCCGGTCACCCAGACCGAACCAGGTGCGAAAGATGCCCTCAGTCAGGGTCGGAACACCGAAGAAGTGCACCGCCCCGTAGTCGTTGATCACCTCCATAACTATTAAACTGAGACCGGCGGCTATGGCCGGCCGGGCTAGCGGTAGACCGATGGATGCGAAGACCTGGCCTGGCGACCGGCCCAGCGTTTGGGCTGCTTCGATGACGATTCGGTTCTGTCGGGCGAAGCAGGCGCGCGCCGTGATATAGAGATAGGGGTAGAGGGTCGCCGCCATCAGCAGTGCTAGTAACCCGTGTCGCAGGCCGGATTCCGCGAGCTGATAAGTGTCGATTCCCGCCGTTTGGCGCACCCATACCAGCAGGGGTATACACGCTTCCGGTACCTGGATGTACACGAAGGCGGCGACATAGGTCGGGATCGCCAGCGGGAGCACTAGCGCCCACTCGAAGACACGCCGGCAGGGAAAGTTGAATAAGCTCACCAACCAGGCGGTGGGAATTGCCAGGGTCGCCGAGAGGGCGGCTACAGAGATCGCCAGAACGGCGGTATTGAACACGTATTGCCCCAGCACTGTAGACGCTACGTGTTCCCAGGCTGGTCCCGACGTACCGAAACCGGCCAGTACGTGAAGAAGGGGGGCGATGACCGCGAGACTTACAGCGAGGGTCGTCAGGATCCAGGGATCCCCCAACCCGCGCGCTAGGGCGCGGATGTTCACCAAGCCTGAACGTGGGAGCAGCAACGGACGCGACGCAAGCAGCTACTCCCAGCCCGCCAGATCGAAAGACCGGACGGCAGTGCTGTTCAGCCCTCCCAACTCGGCCACGTTTAGGGAATCTGCCTTGAACTGTCCCCAGCCGCTAAGCAGATCGGACCACGGCACCCCTTCCACCACAGGATACTCGTAGGTTGCTTGCGGGAATCGCGACTGGGCATGGTCCGAAACGAGGAATTCGAGGAGTCCTACCGCGGCTTCGGGGTTACTGGCGCCTGCCGTTACCCCAGCGCCGCTGATGTTCACGTGCGTCCCGCGCCCTTCCTGGTTCGGGAAGAACACGCCCACGGCTCGGCCGGCCGCGCGGTCCTTCTCCGATGTGGAGTTCAGCAGCAGGCCGACGTAATAGGTGTTGACCAGGGCCACGTCCCCGAGTCCGGCGGCCACTGCCCGAATTTGATCCCGATCGCTTCCCTGGGGAGGGCGGGACATATTGCTCCGGACCGCTCTTGCCCAGCGGGTTGCTGCGTCTTTACCGCGGGCGGCAATCAGCGAGGCTAAAAGCGATTGGTTGTAGATGTTGGACGATGAACGTACCAGCACCCGCCCATACCATGCATCCCGAGCTAGCTGTTCGTACGTCGAGAGCGAGTCCACGTCGACGCGGTCCACGGCATAGACGATCACGCGCGCGCGCATCGTGAAGCCGAACCAGTGGTGTTCCGGGTCACGGAGGGCCGGCGGTATGCGGCTCTCTAGGACTGGGGACTCGATTGGCTGCAGCAAGCCGGCGACCTTGGCACGGTGCAGCTTGCCCGCATCTGCCGTCATGAAAACATCCGCTTTGGTCTGCTCGCCTTCGGCCTTCAGCCGCTCGATGAGTTCGTCCGCTTTCGCCTTGACCACGTTGATTCGGACACCCGTCTTCTCGGTGAAATGGGCGAACAAGGCATCATCGACCTTGTAGTGGCGGTGACTGTAAAGCGTAATCTCCTCGGCCTGCACTGCCGCCGCAAGCAGGATGAAGCATAGGAAAGCGGTCAGTTGGTTCATCGGGTACTCCTAGGGGACTTGAGGACTCGGCAGCAAGCTGCCGTGACTGAACTGGAGGCTACGGCGCTTGGTGCCTTAAGGATGGGGAGCAAGCGGGAATGCTCCCGCACGTCCGACCGAAGCCGCGGTCAAAAATATCGCGAATTCAAGCAATCACAAGCGGATGCAGGGAACGTCTTGCTTCAGGTCAGAGTGGCGAGACGATTGGCCGATTTCGGCTTGCTCTGCAGGTTGTAGAGTGCTTCGTGTACCGTGGCAGCGAACAGGATGAATTCCTCGGCTGGCATGCTCACGGTCAGCCAGTCGAGCCGCACGGCGATGTCGAGACCTTCGCGGGAGACAGTCCAGATGTCCCGGAGCGCCACGAAAACCTTACTGCAAAAGCCCGGGTAATCGGTTCCCGCTAGGCAGATGCCCGTGCTGCGGTGTTGGATCAGGATGTCGCCTGTCGGTCCGCGTGAAACGAGGGTTAGATTTTCGTAGCGTGCCAGAACACCTGTCGCGGCGACTTCTGCAACGGATTCGTCCAAGAGGGCTGGATTTGGAATGATACTTTCGTTTCCACATCTACAGTCCCGACTACGGCTGAGAGCCTCGTCTTTAGCCTCTTCCATCGTGTGCAAATCTCCATGCCTTAGAGGGAACTGACAACGTCAGATAATTCGGGGCGGGGGCGCTCGACTGGAAGCTCGCTCGCCGTGCCGATGTAGATGAACCCGAGGAACTGGTCGCCAGGCGCCAGGCCATGCAGCTTTTTGACGTCCTCGTCGTAGTTCGGCCACTCGGATAGCCATTGGGCATGGTAGCCCAGCGCCGTCGTCGCGACGAGGACATTTTGGCAGAGCGCGCCTCCCGACAGGACCTGCTCCCACTCCGGAACGCGACCGCTCTCGATCCGCGTGCTGGCGATTAGCAACAGGGGTGCTCGGGAGGGGCGTTTGTACTCGAATTCCACCTGTTCGGCTGGGGCGTCAGGGTTCTTACGCTGGAAGATCTCGCCCCACTGGCGACCCAGGCGGCCGCGGGCTTCTCCCTGCACGACCTGTATTCGCCAGGGGGTGAGCTTGCCGTGATCGGGTACGCGGGTTGCGCATCGGAGGATAACGTCGAGTTCCTCCGGTGACGGACCGGGCTCGGTGAGTTTGGCGGCGACCAGCGAACGGCGCCAAAGTAGCAGGTCCGTGACTCGGTTGATCGTGACGGCGTCTACAGTCATGGTTGCAGCCTCATCTGATTTATCCCCTCTTGGCGTAGTATTCGATGACTCGGATGATGTCGACCGCCACCGACATCGATTCCACACCCGGTAGCGAGAGCACCTTGGCGTAGCCCTCTGCATAGTTGCATTCCAGCCACTCTGGTCGCGTCAGTCGCACGCTGGTGATCGCCTCACGCACGGTCTCCAGGTTCCGGCTCTTTTCCCTGGGCCCGAGCACGTCTCCCACGTCGACGCGGTACGATGGGATGTTTACCCGCCTGCCGTTGACCTCGATATGACCATGAGCTACGAGTTGTCGTGCGGCCGGAATCGAGCGCGCGAAACCGGCGCGGAAAACGACATTGTCCAGCCGGCGCTCAAGCAGCTCGGCAAGCTTCTCGCCGGCTGCCGTGGTGCTGCGCCGCGCCTCTCTGGCCAGCCGCTTGAGTTGCTTCTCCCGCAGGCCGTAGTTGAACTGCACTTTCTGCTTTTCCTTTAGTTGAACACCGAAGTCCGAAAGTTTGCGCCGGTGCGTGCGGTGCCCATGCTGACCGGGCTTTTGCGACCTCTGCTCCATGCTCTTACCGGATAAGCCGGACAGGTACGTCTCTAGGGCTCGCATCCTACGGACCTTCGGACCGAGATAACGCGACATTAAGTTGTCTCCTTCCCGATTAAGAGGCGATGGTCTGCAGAGTGAAACATTGGGAGGGTGACAGGTCGTAGCATTTGTACGGCCCGCCAACTCCCAGTCCACCGCCTTGAGTTGACTGCTTCTTTCTTCACACTGTGCCGACGATCCTGTCGGCTAACGGCAGAACCAGCGGACAAGACATGTAGGGGTGAGGGATTACCGACACCGGCATCCCGAAGACCGACTGCACCATGTTGGATTCCAGCACCTGCTCCGGCGGTCCCACGGCC
>CAYWBJ010000442.1:0-3352 GCA_964456165.1 uncultured Gemmatimonadaceae bacterium
CGTCGCCAAGGCCGGCATCCTGCGCTTGACGGAAAGCATGGCGGTCGACCTGGGCGGACACGGCATCCGCTGCAACGCCATCATGCCGGGTCACATGGATATTCGGCACTGCTTCGGCACGGACGCCCCAACGATCGGCAGTATCCAAGAGCGGCTGCAGGATTTCGTGCCCCTGCGGCGGCCGGGGACACCGGAAGATATCGGACGGGCCGCGGTGTTTCTCTGCTCGCCGGCGGCCGGCGTCATCACCGGCGTCAGCCTGCCGGTGGACGGAGGGTTGCTGGCGGGCGGGGGCCGCTGAAACGGCATTCGCAGCGCCGGCGGATCCGCGTCACGGCTGACGCTGGTGCTATAAACCGCCATCACTGCTCTACCTACGGTGGCGGGATCTCGAGCGGGTCGAGGGCTCCAGGCCGGTCGAACTCGGTGTAGCGCAGGTGGATCTCGACGCCGGTGAGCGTGCGCGCGAAGCCGGCGGTCTTCTCCTTTTGCAGAATCTCAATCTCAACCACGTTGTCGCCCTGTACGATCTCGCCGGCCGCCAGGGTCCAGCGCATCCAGTACTGCCCCCGTCGCGGCTCGTGGATGTTCCGGGGCTCGACCACCAGCTGGTGGCCGTTGCAGGTGATGCGGACCTCGTCCTCGACACAATATTGCTTGAACGCCAGGGTCAGGACCGGATCGCGAATTGCGCCGTCGGCGATGGCACCTTCGATCTCGTCGGCGACCGTGACCGCCAGCGACTCCGTCTTGCCTTCCTCGAGCTCGAGTGGCAGCCGCCGGTCATCCGGCTTCACGTAGGAAGCGAGGTCTTCGTGGGGCGGCAGGAAGTAGCGCTTGTCGTGCCGCAGCAGGCCTTCGGGGTTGCCCATCTCGCGAAGGATGCGGTACTCCAGGTCGGCGAAAGGCCAGGGCAGGTAACCGAGGTAGATACCGGTGAACCCCTGCCAGTGGGCGGTCTGCCGCATGGCGCGGAACATCTCGATGTTGGCGATCTCTGCACGTGGGTCGTTGAGCTTGCGGTTGGGCCGCAGGTAGGCGTGGGCGCCGGCCGCGTTGGCGGCGTCGGCCAGCCAGCGGGCCTCGGTGTTGCCGGTGTCCAGCAGCATGTTGGGGATCTGCGCTACGACGTAGTCGACATCGCCGGCCGCGAGCCAAGCTTCGACGTCGAGCCCGATTGACAGGTTCTCCTCGCGCCGGTGCCAGACCCGGGCCATGATCGGGAGCTGGCGCGACTGGCGCTGGCCGATCTGGCGGGCCAGGGCGCGCACGTCGGCGAGGAAGCGGTTCATCGTGGGGATCTGGGCCTCGGTCTCTTCCTGCCGGAAGTAGAGCGGGAAGAACATGAAGTCGAGTTCGATGCCGGCGGCCTCGTAGTTCTCCAGGACCTCCCGGATCAGGCTCAGCTTCTCCTCCCGCACTGCGGCGTTCCCGAAGTCGTAACACCACTCGGTTTGGTGGCTGGTGAAGCGGTCATCGCCAGTGCGAAGGGTGACGTCCATGCCATTGCGCCACTTGAGCCAGCCGCAGCGCTCGCCCTGCGGCGGCGTCGGGTCCTGCAGCTTGAGGCTGGGGAAGAGGCGGATGCCGGTGTTGCGGCTGTGCCGGATGACCTCGCGCAGCTGGTCGGTGCCCATGGCCGCGGCATCCTTCACATTCCGCATGATGCGCCAGTTGATGAAGCTGTTCCAGACCGCCTGCTCCTGCCCGATGATGCGGCCGACCTGCGTGTCGTGGAAGTAGACATCGCCGAAGCCCAGCCCGAAGGCGAGCAGGTCGACGCCGGTGCCGTCGAGTTCGTCGATGGGCCAGCGCAGACCTTGCCGGCTCAGCGGTGGATCCATGCGCTTGAAGTGGAAGTGGTGGCCGTCGCTGTAGTAGATCAGGCGGGGCGGCGCGGGAGAGTCCGATTGCGGGGACATGGCCTGCTCCGTGGTGTGTGCCTCAGTGTCCTGGGATGTAGAGACTGCGGTCCGCTACCGGGACGGAGATCCGTCTGCCCGCTTGCAGATGCGAATAGGCGGCGCCAAACTCGGCTTCGGCCACCTGCAGGGTGCGGTCAATGTTGCCGCTGGTCCGCTCGCCAGTTTCGAGCTCGCGGATGAGCTCGCGGATGATAAGCACGGTAGGGCTCTCGCCGCCCGGCCAGATCGTCTCCTCCTCGTAGCCGCCCTTCCCCTTGCGCCGGATGCGGAAATCCTGACCGTCGTCCCAGGCACAGACGCGGCCGCCGTCGCCGTGGACCTCGAACTCGGTGGCGCCGACTCGTGGGATGAAAACCGACTCGGTGCCGTCGTCGTAGCCGACACGGGCGAAATCCAGGACCGGCTCGGCGTAGCGGATCTCGCCGGGGGGGATGAAGCGGTTGCCCTCGGGATCGTACTCGGGAATCGGCATCGGCAGGCGACGCATGTCGTCACCCTCGCGGGGACCCATGCGGGTGTCGCCCGGGTCGAGCGGGCTGCCCGGCTCGACCAGCCGGCCTTCCACCCAGACCGGCGTCGGATCGCCCAGCAGCATCGCCACCGTGTCGAAGGAGTGGGAGTGGTGTTTCATCAGGTCGGTGCACCAGAAGGTGAGGGCGAACTGGGGCTTGCCGATGTCGCCGCGCTCGATCGCCTGGCGCAGGCGGACGTAGCCGTCGTGGTAGCGGCGCTCGGCGCCGAAGTTGAAGGCCACGCCGTTGTCCTTGCAGGCGGCGGCGATGGCGTCGGCTTCGGCCAGCGAGGCGCAGAGGGCCTTCTCGGCGTAAATGCCGCGGACGCCGTGCTCGGCGGCGAAGAGGATGACCTCGGCACGGTACTGGGACTGGGTGGTGACGCTGACGATGTCCGGCCTCTCCTTCGCGATCATCTCGCGCCAGTCGCCGTAGGTGTTGGTGATGCCGAAGCGCTCGGTGTAGAGCGCGAGCCGCCCGGGGCGCTTGCCGGCTACTGCCACGACCTCGGTTTCCTCTATGGCGTCGTAGGCGGCGAAGTGGCCGTGGGGCTTGCGGTAGGTGTTGGGCGGTTTCTCGTCCTCGAGCAGGCCGCCCATGCGGCCGGCACCGACAATGGCCACGCGGTATCTGGTGTCGGTCATGGGTGCTCTCTCCTGTTCCTGGCGAAACTCCAGTACTCGGGTTGGGCATGCAACGTTTACTTCCACTTTGCTTTGCGGGAAGGCTGTCAGCGGACCAAGGGCAACCTGTGCGCCGATGCGGAGACGATACAGGTGAATTCCCGGCCAGGCTGTTACGGAAGGCGCCATCCGGGACAGCCAGGCCCGGCGCGCAGGGGCGCGCCACCAGGACCCGCGCGGTGGGGGTAGTTGCGCGGATAGCGGATAGGCGCGGGGGTACACAGCGGGGGGC
>CAYWBJ010000443.1:0-8729 GCA_964456165.1 uncultured Gemmatimonadaceae bacterium
CATCGCCTTCGTCATGTTGTGGGTCGGCGGGGTCCGCCTGCTTCACCTGACCGGGATCGGGCTGGCTGCGCTGCCGATGATCGCGCTCTCGCTCTACGCTTCGCGCTACCAGCTGCGGCGGGTGACGAGCTTCCTCGACGGCACCGACATTCGCGGCTCCGACTACCAGGTTTCCCAGTCGCTCATTGCCCTTGGCAGCGGCGGCGGCCTAGGCGTCGGGCTCGGGAACAGCATGCAGAAGCAGCAGTTCCTCCCCGAGCCGCACACCGATTTCGTGTTCGCCTTCGTCGGCGAGGAGCTCGGCCTCGCCGGCACACTGAGCGTGATCGGCCTGTTTGCTGCTCTGGCCATCTACGGTTTCCGCGTCGCCCGCGAGGCTGAGAGCCATCATGGATTCCTCGTCGCCACCGGTATCACGGTCATGATATCGGTCTACGCGGTGATCAACATCGGGGTGGTGACCGGCATGCTGCCCACCACCGGTTTGCCGCTGCCATTCATCAGCTACGGGGGCTCGGCGTTGCTGTGGAACCTGATCGGTATCGGTATCCTGGTGTCGATAGCGCGGTCCACCGCCACCGGCGAGGGGGAAGCGAAGACCAGGTATGCGCGTGGAGTCGGATGAAACCGCTTTGCTGGAGGTGCGCCGGTTTCATCTGGTCGGCGCCGGCGGGGCCGGAATGTCCGGCCTGGCGCAGCTACTGCTGCAACGCGGCTATCAAGTCAGCGGCAGCGATCGGGCCGACTCGCCCATCGTGGAGCGGTTGCGCGAGCAGGGGGCTGCCATCGTGGTGGGACACCGCGCCGAGGTGGTGGTGGGGGCTGACCTGGTGATCTACTCCGCCGCCATATCACTGGATTGCCCGGAGCTGCAGGAGGCCCGCCGGCGGGGAATCGACACCCTGGGGCGGGCGGAATTCATGGGCCGTCTCACGGCAGGGGGGCAGACCGCCGCCGTCGCCGGCACCCATGGCAAGACCACAACGGCGTCGATGCTCGCGGCTATTATGGAAGCGGCCGGGCTTGAGCCTTCGGTCCTGATCGGGGGAGCCGTGGGGGGGGAGATTCAGGGCAGGTCGGGAAGGGGGAAGGGTTTCGTAGTGGAGGCCGATGAGTACGATCGCAGCTTCCTGTCCCTGCGGCCGGCCGCTGCCGTAGTCACGTCGCTCGATGCGGAGCATCTCGACTGCTATTCCGATCTCGACGGGGTAGTGTCTGCCTTCGCCGCGTTCGTGCGGTTGCTGCCGGAGGCTGGGCCCTGCCTGCTCCACGGCGACAATGCCAACGTGGTGGCGGTAGGTGACAGGGTTAGTCGCTCCTACGCAACCTTCGGGCGCAGCGAGAGCAGCGACTACCGGGCGGCCGCAGTCGAGCCGACTGCCTGGGGAGACCGCTTCGACCTGGCTTATCGCGGCGAGCGGCTGGGATCAATTCACCTGCAGGTTCCCGGTGCCCACAACGTCGACAACGCCGTCGCGGCAGCTGGTTTGGCGCACATGCTGGGCGTGCCGGCGGAAGCGATTGGAGAGGGTCTCGAGCGGTTTCCCGGCGTCGACCGCCGGTTCCAGAGGAAGGGAGAAGCGGGCGGGGTCCTGGTCGTCGACGACTACGCACACCATCCGACCGAGATAGATGCTGCGCTGGCCGCTGCGCGCCGAGTCAGAGATCAGATCGTCGTCGTATTCCAGCCTCATCTGTACTCGCGCACCCGCGATTTTCTCGAGGAATTCGCCACTTCCCTGACCGCGGCCGACCGCGTCGTCGTTGCCGACGTTTACGCGGCGAGGGAGGAAGCGTTGCCCGGCGTGAGCGCAGAGGCGATCGCCGCCGCCATGCGGGACCGTGGCTTCCGGGCCGTCGAGCACATCGCGCCGACTTCCGACATCGCGGAACATCTGGCGGCGACCTGCTCCGCGGGCGACATGGTGATCACCCTGGGCGCCGGAGACGTGGACCGGGTCGCTGACGGTCTGCTCGATCTCCTGTGCAGGTCCGGGGAGGAATAGGATGGGCCGAGCGCGCAAGCGGGGGATGACGACCTCCGTCGCTTCGAGCGGCCGCCGGGCGCGGCGCCGTCCTGGACTGCGGCATCTGGCCTATCTGGTGATCGCCGCCCTCGGGGTGGTCATCTGCATGGCGGCGCTCGAGCTCTCCCGCCTCTTCGCCGACGCCGGCAGCTTCGAACTCGTCGCCCTCGAAGTGGACGGGCTCCGGCTGCTCACCGGAGACGACGTTCTCGTCGCCAGCGGACTGGAGCTGGGAACCGACTTGTTTGATGTCGACCTGGCCGCAGTCAGCGCACGCATCGAGGCCTTGCCCTGGGTCAGGAGGGCGCTGGTGCTGCGGAAGCCGCCAAACCGCCTCGTCGTGTCTCTGGTCGAACGCCGCCGGGTGGCCTGGTTGCACGCCGGCGGCTATTACGGTGTCGACGATGAAGGCGTGTTGCTGCCGCCGAAGCGGGAGGGAGAAGGCCATGGCGATCTGAACCTGCCGGTGATTTCTGGAATCGCGCCGCCCGACTCCCTCATTGTCGGCGCACCCCTGCCGGTGCCCAGGCTGCACCAGCTGTTGAACTGGTGGAGCGTGGCCAACGCCGCCGACCCCGAATTTTGCCTCAACGTTTCCGAGATGGAAGCGATAGGTCCCCGCTCTCGAAGCTTCGCCACCGATGACATCGACTGGAAAGCGGGCGGACTGCGCCTGCGGCTGGTTGGTGACGGACTCGAGGTGCGGCTTCCCTGGCAGCCGGTATCAGAGCAGCTGCAGGTGCTCAAGGGCGTCATGGAACGGCTCTACCGTGACTTGGATGATCCGGCGTACGTGGACCTGCGTTATGCCGGCCAGGTGATCGTTGGCAGCGCTGATACGCCCTCGTGATGAAAGGTAGAGAGATGGCCCACGGTGGCATGGTTGTAGGACTCGATCTGGGCACGACCAAGATCTGTGCCGTCATCGCGGAGCGTTCCGAGGCCGACGTCCTTGCCATCATCGGTGTAGGCAACAGCCCGTCGGAAGGATTGCGGCGCGGGGTAGTTGTGGACGTGGAGAAGACGGTGCAGTCGATCTCGAAGGCTGTCACCGAGGCACAGCTGATGGCTGGGGTCGAGGTGAGCTCAGTGTATGCCGGTATCGCCGGCGAACACATCGGAGCGACGAACAGCCGCGGTGTGATCGCAGTCGGTGGGGGGCAGGAGGAGATTGGCGAGAGCGATCGGGAGCGCGTGATCGAGTCGGCCCGGGCGGTCGCGGCGGTGCCGATCGATCGCGAGATCCTTCACGTGCTGCCGCAGGAATACCGAGTCGACGATCAGTGCGGCATCCGGGATCCGATCGGCATGTCCGGAGTTCGCCTCGAGACCAACGTCCACATCGTCACCGGCGCCGTCACCTCCGCCCAGAATATCTGCAAGAGTATTCTCAGGGCCGGAATCGAGGTCCGGGACATCGTGCTGGAGCCGCTGGCGTCGAGCCACGCCGTGCTCGAAGACGACGAGCGCGAGATGGGCATCTGCCTGCTTGACGTTGGCGGCGGCACTACCGACTTGGCGGTGTTTCGCGGCGGAACCGTAAAACACACCGGCGTCATCGGGCTAGGGGGGCAGAACGTGACCAATGACGTAGCCGGCGGTTTGCGCACTTCATGGGGCAATGCCGAAGCGATTAAGTGCGACGCCGGGACCGCGTTGGTATCGATGGCTGGGGACGGCGAAGTGGTGGAGGTGCCGGGCATCGGCGATCGTCCCCCGAAAGTGATGCCGCGCAGCGATCTCGGGGAGATCATCGAGCCGCGGATGGAGGAGATCTTCACGCTTGCCCGGGACCGCCTTGTCGGCTTCGGGCTGGAACAGCCATTCGCCTCCGGAGCGCTCAGCGCCGGGCTCGTTCTCACTGGCGGTGGCGCCCTGCTGCAAGGTGCTGTGGAGCTGGCCGAGGAGGTGTTCCAGGTTCCCGTGCGGCTTGGAATTCCGTCCGGTTTCGCCGGAATGACAGAGGGGGTAGCCAGCCCGATCTACGCTACCGCGCTCGGGCTGGTGCTGTTCGGCTCCGAGAACCCCATATCCGGCATGGGCCAGGCCCGGCCCAGCGATCTGGCTGAGGGGCGGTTCGAGCAGGTCATCAGGAGAATGAAGGAGTGGTTCTGAACGTACCAGGCAGTTTGCGATCGAAACCCGCGAATAAGACTCTACACCAGGAGGAAACTCGATGACGTTCAAGATTATCGACAATGAGTATTCAGCGAAGATCAAGGTTGTCGGCGTCGGCGGTGCCGGCGGCAACGCGATCAACCGCATGGTGGCCTCGGGAATGCACGGTGTCGAGTTCATCGCCGTCAACACCGACAGCCAGGTGCTCGAGACCTCGTCCGCCGACGCCTGTCTCTGCATCGGCGAGAACGTCACGCACGGCCTCGGTGCTGGAGCCAAGCCCGAGCTCGGACGTCAGGCCATCGAGGAGGACAGGGAGAAGGTCGCCGAGAGATTGGCCGACACTGATCTGGTGTTCATTACTGCCGGCATGGGTGGGGGCACCGGAACCGGGGCTGCGCCCATCGTCGCGGAGGTTGCCCGCGAGCAGGGAGCTCTGACGATCGGCATCGTCTCCGAGCCCTTCCAGTTCGAGGGATTCCCGCGCATGCGCAACGCCACCTCGGGACTGGCCGAGCTGCAGGACCGGGTCGACACGCTCATCATCATTAAGAATCAGCGGCTGATGTCGATCTGCAGCCGCGACACGACGCTGGACGAGGCGTTCATCAAGGCCGACGAGGTGCTCCTGCAGGCCACGCGGGGCATAGCCGATCTGATCACTATCCCGGGCATGATCAATCTCGACTTTATGGACGTGAAGACGATCATCACCGAGGGTGGGGACGCCATGATGGGCATCGGTGCGCACAAGGGCGAGAACCGGGCGCTGGAAGCGGCCAAGAAGGCGATCAAGAGCCCGCTGCTCGAGGATGTCTCGATTCACGGTGCCAAGGGGGTGCTGATCAACATCACCTCCGGATCGGACCTGACCCTGTTCGAGGTCAACGAGGCGACTTCGATCGTGCACGAGGCGGCTGGCAAGGAGGCCAACATCATTTTCGGCACGGTAATCGACGACAACTTGGTCGACGAGATTCGCGTGACGGTTATCGCCACCGGCTTCAACCTCAACAGCAACGAGGCTGTCGCGACCGAGCGCGAGCGTCCGCAGCTGACCGCCGCCGGCAACCAGCAGGCGATGGATGTCCCGACTTTCATCCGCAAGAGCGCTCCCCCGGCGGCCGCCAATGGTGGCGAGACGGAGGAAGAGCCGGCTTTCTCCACCGAGCAGCTAGAATATCCGACCTTCCTCCGTCGCAAGATGGGGGGCTGAGGCGCAGGGACTAACTAGCAGCAGGAAATGGGGCTCTGTGGCCCACCTCGTTGGAAGATGGCCCGCGGCCGGTAAGCCGCGGGCCGTCCTGCGTGTTGGTGGCCCTTTCCGAGGCGGGTTGGCAGAAGACGGTTGTTGATGCCGGCTTCGTCTCTGGCTATATTAACATAACTAACTGTACCCGGGAGGCTTACGGTCCTTTTGGGGAGTCTTTGAAACAGCGGTAGGGACGGCAATCAAACAGGGGACTTAAAGGTATGTCAGAAGCTTTAGTGGGAATCATCATGGGCAGCACATCAGACGAGGCGACCATGCGCAAGGGGGCCGACGTTCTGGACGAGTTGGGGGTCGGTTATGAGTTCGTGGTTTCATCGGCGCACCGCAATCCGGAGAACACGGCGGCATGGGCCAGCGAGGCGGCCGGGCGGGGGCTGAAGGTCCTTATCGCCGGGGCCGGACTGGCTGCTGCACTTCCCGGGGTTGTGGCAGCTCACACCATTCTCCCCGTCATCGGCGTGCCGCTGGCCTCTGGTGCGCTCAACGGCGTCGACTCGCTCTACTCGATCGTGCAGATGCCGCCCGGCGTTCCAGTGGGAACGGTCGGAATCGACAATGCTCGCAACGGCGCAATGCTCGCCGCGCAGATCCTGGCGCTGACAGACTCGGCCGTGGCTGATGCGATCGTCCAGTACCGCGACAAGTGGAACAGGTAGGAGCGTAAGCCGTGTTGAACTATAGACGGGTTTCCAAGTTGCTATCGCTGATGCTTCGCCATCGCTCGGACGAGTTCGGGTTGAGTATGGATCAGTACGGATTCGTCCCGGTGGCCGAGGTAGGAGAGGCAGTCCACGACCGCCACGACGACCTCGGCGAAGAGGATGTGCGGAATCTCGTTGCCGATCCCGGGCAACATCGCTTCGAGATCGTCGACGACCGGATTCGCGCCCTCTACGGTCACAGTTTTTTCATCGAAATGGATGGCGAGCCGGCCGAGCCGCCAGAGCGTCTATACCTGTGGTGCTCCGCCGCCGAGGCCCGCCGTTTCAGGTCTGGGGGCGTCGTGCCGGTGGATCGCTCCTACGTCCATCTCTCGCTCAGCCGCGATGCCGCCGAGGCCCGCAGCCGGCGCGTCGACGCGCCCTGCGTGGTCGAAGTGCTCGCCCGCGAGGCGCATGCGGCAGGAGTGGCGTTCTATCTTCGGGGTGAGGTCATTCTCACCACCGAGGTGCCGGTCGATTTCGTCGGTGAGATTTCGGGTCTGGAAGGGGCGCCTTCGGGGGCCTCGGCCAGCCGCCCCGGGGCTGATGACCGTCAACCCACCGAGCCTCCGGCGTTCGGTCGCCGCATGCGGCGGGCGACCAGGTACCCCTGACTCGCAACGCGGCGGGCGACCCGAAGCACGGCTGACCCATGGCCCTATGCGACATTACCCTACGCGATTACTGGCGGATTCTGCGTCGGCGCAAGGGCATTGTCATGTTCACCACCTTGCTCGTGGGGTTCTTCAGCTTCGTGCTTGCCCAGACCTGGAAAGAGGAACCGGTCTATTCTGCTAGGTCCAGGATCCAGCTAAACACCGACCAGAGCGCCGAGAGCGCCTACACGGAGTACATCTCCTCGTCCGGCGTTGGCGGCGATCAGATGCAGACCGAGAAATCGGTGATCACCAGCTTTCCAGTTCTCTCGATCGCGGCAGACAGCCTCGGGCTCTTCGAGCAGCGAGCGGCTGGTCTCAACCGGGCCATGACCGAGGAGGACACCACTAAGGTCGTCCTCGAACTGCAAGGGAGAATCGACACGGAGCAGGATGGGGCCGCGGGCATCATCACGATCGAGGTGACCCACAGCAGCGCAGTTGCCGCCAAGGAGTTGGCCAACGCGGTGGTCAAGGCCTATGTGGTCTTCGACCTGGAGACCAAGAGGCTGGAGGCGAGCCGTCAGCGGGTCTTCATCGATCAACTCCTGCAGGAGAAGCGGGAGCGTCTGACCGCGGCGGAGGAGAAGCTCAAGGTTTACCTACAGGGGACGGACCTGGTCTCGCTCGAGGCCGAGAGCAGCATCCTGTTCGGTCAGATCGCTGGGGACGAGCGCCAGGTGCAGTTGCTCGGTCAAACGCTTAAGGACATCGCCGCGCTGCGGACGGCGATGGAGAACGCAGTTGATTTCTCCGAGGAGGCCATCCAGGGGGTGAACCGGTTGCAGGTCGGCGATACGTTCGTCAGCCTTACCGACCAGCTGAACAACCTGACGCTGGTGCGCAACTCGCTGCTGGTGAAGTTTACCGAGAACCACCCCCAGGTGCTCGAGATCCAGGCGCAGATCGACAAGCTTAAGCAGAATCTTCTGAGTGACCTGAGGCAGCGCTCGCAGGTCATGGCCCGGGATCTCAAGGTCGAAGAGGAGCGTTTGAAGCAGGCGCGGCTGGAGTACCGCAAGCTGCCGGCCAAGGGACTGGAACTTGCCCGCCTCGAGCGTGAGGTTGAGATCGCGCAGGAGGTCCTGCTTGAGGTTGAAGAGCGCCGCCAAGACATCATGGTGATGCTTCAGTCGATCGTTGGCGACGTCGTGCTGCTGCAGAAGGCGATCACGCCGGAGCGGCCCGACAATACTTACTCTTCTTACGAGCGGGTGCTCATAGGCGTCATTCTCGGCAGTATAATCGGCATTGTCTTTGCCCTGATCGCCGAGACCTTGGACACGTCGATCGGCACGATAGAGGACGTCCAGGAGTACACCGGCACGCAGGTCGTCGGCATCGTGCCCTTATTCAACGTCGACAACGTGCGCGCCTCCCTCCGCCGACGAGGCCTCGAAGAGGAAGACGAACGGGCGATAGAACGCAAGGCCCAACTCGTGATGCTCTTCGATCCGCATTCGAGCCTGGCCGAGAACTACCGCACCCTGCGCACCAACGTCGAGTTCGTGACCGTAGCAAAGGGGGCCAAGGCACTGATGGTCACCAGCTCGATGCACAGCGAGGGTAAGAGCACGACTATATCCAACCTCGCGATAACTATGGCCCAGCTGGGCAAGCAGACCCTGCTGGTCGACTGTGACCTGCGCCGGCCGTCGCTGCCGCGACTGTTCGGGGTCGACAAGGAGCCGGGGCTAACCGAAGTCATCGTCGGCAACTATGAGTGGCGCGACGTGATCCGCACCGTGACCGACATCGTCACAGGCGGCATAGGGATGGAGAACATCCTGCAGACGCAGGGGATCAGTAACCTCCACATTCTCACCAGTGGCGCGGTGCCACCCAACCCGGCCGAACTGCTAAACTCCAAGCGGATGGATGAGTTCATAACCGACATTCGCGGGACCTACGACATGGTATTGCTGGACTCGCCGCCCCTCCTTCACGTTACCGA
>CAYWBJ010000444.1:0-5697 GCA_964456165.1 uncultured Gemmatimonadaceae bacterium
CTACCAGAGGGTATGCGCCGCGACCTGGTGGCCCGATTCAGGGTGCCAGCCGGTCAGCACCTCTACGGCGAACCAGTGCCCGAAGGCATGGTCGCGGCCGCTATCGTCCTCGACGACACGCCCGGCCTGCTCCCCTCCGAGACCGAGCATCCGCCGACGCGACCGCTCGTCCTGCGCGGGACCGGCGAGACACTGCACGTCTACGAGGGCGACGTCACCCTGCGCCGCCCGATCGCCCACAACGGGTCCGCCGGGATGGGGCCGGACGACGAGCGGATACTCACCATCGGCGGCGAGGTGCGATGGCAGTCGTGTGACGACATGCAGTGCGGGCTCCCCCAGCGGCAGCGGTTCGAGCTAACGATCCCGATCAGCCATCGGCTGTGGCACGGGATGAGGTCCGCCCCCGGCGAACTCGACCCTTCGGAGATACCGGACGCCAACGAGCGCGAGCACCTGACCCGCATGATCGAACGGCGGCGCCCAGGCGACGGGTGAGCCTCCAGCGGCCTGAACCCATCGAAACCGATGCGCACCGGGCGTTGCTCAACCGGGTCAAACTCGATCACCTATTGCTCAACACGGGTCAGAGCGACAGTGAGGCCCCGCCCGAAACTGGCTGAACCCTCGATGGCCCAGGCTCGTTCGTCAGGGCTGCTGTGTCCGTCGGCTCGGGCGATCGCTCGGGCGTAGTCGTCTCGGTTGGCCGGGAACCGGCCGGTGTCGATGACGCGCTGGGCACCGGCGAGCCCAGCTGTTCGAGCGCATTTTGGATGCATCCCGTGATGCCCTCGAAGGGATACGTGAGCGTGCCGTCGAGGTCGAAGAAGAACGAATCCCGCATGACGAGACCCTTAGCGCGGTCGGGCGGGTCCCCGCGAACCGCGACGCGGCGCCGATTGCCGTCACCGCGCGGATGGCGTACGCTGGCCATCCGGGCGACGCCCTCTCCGCCCGGTCGACAGGGGGCGAAGACATGGCTGCCGTTGCAGATATGAGAGATCTCGACATCCAACGCGTCGCCGGCTCTCTCGGAGCCGAGGTTCGCGGGATCGCGCTCGCAAGCGCAGGGAAGAGCGAGGCGGTGCGCATCCGAGAGCTTTTGCTCGAATACCAGGTCCTCTTCTTCCCGGATCAGCATCTCTCGCCCGACGAACACATCGCGTTCGGTCGGCTCTTCGGAGAGCTCGAGTCCCATCCGAACCTGGCGCTCGGCGGCGAGCGTCCCGAGTTCTTCGAGCTCCACGCGAAGGGCGGGCGTGGCGAGATCGCCGACGAATGGCACAGCGACCTGACCTGCCAGGCGGAGCCCTCCGTGATCGCGATCCTGCACATGGTGAAATGTCCGCCGGTCGGCGGCGACACGATGTGGGCCAACATGTACAAGGCCTACGACGAGCTCTCACCGGCGATGCGTGAATTCTGTGAGAGCCTGAGTGCGCTGCACGATGCGCACCCGCACGATCATCCCGAGCGCATGGCGATTCACCCCGTGATCCGAGTGCATCCGGAGACGGGTCGCCGCTCGCTCTTCGTGAACGAGCACTTCACGCGCCGCATCGTCGAGCTCAGCCACAAGGAAAGCGAAGCGCTCCTCGGCTTCCTCACGCGATGGGCCGGTTCAGCGCGCTTCGCGCTCCGTTACCGCTGGTCCGAAGGCACGATCGCGATGTGGGACAACCGGTGTACGCAGCACTCGGTGCTGAACGACTTCGAGGGCGAGCGCGTGATCCAACGCGTGACGGTCATGGGTGACGTTCCGGAAGCGGCCGTTCCGCCGCGCTGGGCGCCGGCGATCCAGCCGATCAGCGCCGCCAGCCGACACGACCGTCAGCTGCAGTCCTTCCTCTCGCAGCGTGAGGGCGACGGCTGACCTTGTCCGCCGATCTGATCTTCCAGATCTGCAATACCGGTGTGCTCCCGGCCTGGCTGCTGCTCGCCTCCGCCCCCGGCTGATCGTGCACCGGATCTGGATCTCGGTCATGACCCCAGCCGATCTTTTGCATATTCAGCTGGCACATCATGATGATCTGGTCAACCGCAGGCGCCCTTCGATCATTCGCTCGAGGTGTCTGGCCTCGGTGGCTGCGCCGTTGTCCCGATCGGCGGATCGGAAGTTGTGCCTTAGCTCGTGGCCCACCGGGGGGCCTGCGAACCCGTTCCCCAGTGGGCAGCCTCGCACATCCACGCCCGCAATGAGATAGAAATGCGGGCGTGGAGTCCCAGGCATGAACAACATGTACGACCCGGTGGATCAGACCGGAGTGACCATCGATGGTCTCGACATCGGCAAGGTGGTCGAGGAGATCCGCACTCAGGGCTACACCGTGGTCGATGGCTTCCTGACACCGGACAACGTCCAGACGCTCCGCGATGCCTTCAACACCGAGGTTCCTATTACCGTTAGTCGCAGCCTCGGCACCTCGAGCGGGCGCACCTGGCGGGCGCACAACCTGCTCACCAAGACCCGCGCCGCGGATTTCGTGTTCTTGGACCCCCGCCTGTGCGCCATCGTCGACGGCGTCATCGGCAAGTACAACCAACTGAACATCACCACGCTGTTCAACACGTTGCCCGGCGAGACCAAGCAGGATTTGCACCAGGACGACGGCCTGTGGCCGATACCTCGTCCGCATCCAGCGTTCCTGTGTAACGCCCTGTTTGCGCTCGATGACTTCACCAAGGACAACGGCGCTACCCACCTCGTACCCTTCAGTCATAGTTGGACCAAGCCACTCGATCAGAGCGTGGAGTCCATTCAGGTCGAGATGAAATCCGGCAGCGTTGTGTTCTGGGAGGGCGGCATGTGGCACGCGGGCGGTGCGAACGTCACCGCAGACGAGGAGCGCATGGGCTTCTTCACCAGCCATCAGGTGAGCTACCTGCGGCCTCAAGAGATGCATTCTCTCGCCATCCCGGCCGAGGTCGTCAAGGAGATGCCGCACAAGCTGAAGCGCCTGGCGGGCTACCATCCCTTCGGCATCGGCGTCGACGGCCGCGATCCAGTGGATGTGCTGGACGACGGCCACGTTCTTAACCTCGACGCGCATCCTGCCGAGCACTGGCGCGCGAGCTACCAACAAGAGTCATAAGTCGCGACGCCGGTCCAGGATTGCACTCCCGTGGATCAGACTGACGTCGTCATCGACGGGCTGACCGCCGACCCGTTATTGGCTGGCCATGAGTTCGTCGAGCAGCGCGTCCTGATCGACCACCTCCGAACCGAAGGCCTCGATGACGACGTCGACGATCCGTCCCTTGAACACGAACGGTGACTCGTACTGCTCGTCCACCGGAGTCTGACTGTCCCGTCCCACATCGAGCGGTTCGTTGACAAAATAGTAGTGGCGGAAAGGAGAGAGAAGCCCCTCCCCGGCCGCTCGCCCGTCGATGAAGAAGCGTGCCTTGCCCTCGTCCTTCCCGCTGCGGACGACATCGATCCTCAATGTCGTCGAACCCGACGGGATTGCCAACGGCGAGGAGATCCGGCACCGCTCACCGAAGTTGTTGGTCGTGTAGTGCAAGCGGTTGTCGCGTACGAAGACGCTCCAGCCGCCGAAGCGCCCCCCATCCGCGATGATGACACCGTCATCGCGAACGGAAGTCCGTTCGATGCGCGCAGTGATCCGATGGGACAGCCCCCGGACCCTGGGCCCGGCCTTGAAGAAGTGCGGTAGCACCGCATCCTGGTAGAGCACCCAGCGGTCTTTCCGTTCCGGCCACCATCCCACGCCTTTCCGCAAGTTCAGGTCGTCGAGCGGAAGTACGCCGTACCGCTCGGCCTCACGCCACCAGAGCTCGATCAGCTCCTCCAGTTTGGCAGGATGCGCTTCAGCCAGGTTGTTGAGCTCGGCCAGGTCTTCGTCGAGATGGTAGAGCTCCCAGACGTCATCGTCGAAGCTCGTGTCGCGCTCGTGGAAGGTCACCGCCTTCCACCCTTCGTGCCAGAGGGCGCGTTGACCGATGGTCTCGAAATACTGAATCTTCTTTCCCGTCTCGGCGCTGTTGTCATTCAGCGTGCGCGCCATGGACGTGCCGTGCAGCGGCATCTGTGGAACGCCGAGGACCTGGTCGGGCATCGGCATCCCGAGTAGATCGATCAGCGTCGGGACGACATCCACCGCATGGTAGAACTGACGTCGGGTTTCCCCCTTCGCAGCGATGCCGTCCGGCCAGCGAATCAGCAGAGGCGCCCGAATGCCGCCCGCATAGGTGTTGCCCTTGTAGCGCTTGAAGGGCGTGTTGCCCGCCATCGCCCAGCCGAACGGATAGTTGTTGTAGGTGAATGGACCACCCATGTCCTCGAGCCGGGCCAGGTTCGCCTCGACCGTGGTCCCGAATCCGTTCCGCGACCGCTGGTGATCGTAAGTCCCGTGAGGCCCTCCTTCGGCGCTTGCGCCGTTGTCGGACATCGCCATCACGATCGAATCGTCCCGTTTCCCGAGCGCATCGATCTGATCCAGCAGGCGTCCTACCTGCACGTCCGCATGGTCCAGGAAACCAGCGAACACTTCCTGCATGCGGGCAGCCAAGCGCTTCTCGTCCGAGTCCAGGTCGTCCCAGACCTGTACGCCGGGGTTGCGGGGCGCGAGATCCTGATGCTCGGGCAGCAACCCCGTCTCCTTCTGTTTCGCCAGCACGCGCTGCCTGGCCACATCCCATCCATCGTCGAAACGGCCGCAGTACTTGTCGGCGTACTCCCTCGGAACGTGATGTGGCGAGTGCCCGGCCGCGAAGGCAACGTAGAGGAAGAACGGTGTGTCAGGATCGGCCGACACCAGCTGCCGCAACCATTTGCAGGCCTGATCGACGATGTCTTCCGACAGGTGGTAGTCGTCCCCTGGCGGCTGCTCGATCCGTTCGTTGCCCATGACCAGTTCGGGACTCCACTGGTTGGTCTCCCCGGCGAGGAACCCGTAGAAGCGATCGAAACCGCGTTGCAGGGGCCAGTGATCATAGGGACCCGCCGGACTGGTCGAATCGAGCGTCGACAGGTGCCACTTGCCCGCACACAACGTCTGGTAGCCGTGCGGTTTCAGCAACTCTGCGATGTTGGCCGCGTCCCTGGAGACGATGCCGCGTGTGTTCGGAAAGCCGTTTGTCATTTCTGCGACGCGCCCCATGCCCACGCTGTGATG
The DNA here is from genome assembly GCA_964456165.1 of uncultured Gemmatimonadaceae bacterium. Lineage (GTDB taxonomy): Bacteria > Latescibacterota > UBA2968 > UBA8231 > UBA8231 > CAYWBJ01. Next base: position 5,139 of record CAYWBJ010000444.1, read on the forward strand.
GTTGCGGCCGGTCAGCAGACAGGTCCGTGTCGGCGAACACAGCGGCGTGACGTGAAAGTTGGCGTAGCGCAGCCCGTCCGAGGCGAGGCTGTCCAGCGCCGGTGTCTCGATGTCTGAGCCGTAGCAGCCCAATTGCGAGTAGCCCACATCGTCGAGGACGACCATCACGATATTCGGCCGCCGCGCCAGCACAGACTCGTCGCAGCCCCCGGAGGGCGTCGGCTCTTCGGCGGTGCGGCGAATCTCACCGTTGAAGTGTTTGTCGTGTTCCATTGCGTTCCTTCGCACTGCCCGGGTACAGACACCCTTGCCCCAAGCTCTCGGTACTGCAAGCTTGCCGCGCTGACGCTGGCGGCTCTCCTACGCTAGCCGGTCAGAGATTCCGGGAACAGCCGGAAGATGAGAAGCGGCTGGCGACACGCCTACAGGAAGTGTTTGCGGGCTTTATGGATCACACGGACGTTCAGATTGGTCGGCTGCTGGCTCACTCGTCGCTTGGGCGCCGCCGGTCGATCATGCGGGGCCGGTGCTCGCGCTCGTGGGCGTCCGGGATCTCCGA
>CAYWBJ010000445.1:0-28794 GCA_964456165.1 uncultured Gemmatimonadaceae bacterium
GGGCTGCTGCTTGAGGCCAAGACCGTAGCTGGGCGGAACCTGCTCGAAGGCTACGACGCGGACGCCGACGGCGTCGCGGACAACGTCCGTGTGGCCGACGGGGCACTGGAAGGGATCGACTTCGCGCTGACAGTCGGTGAGTTGCCGGAGATAGGTGCCAACGCCGTCGCCGCCGTGTCGCTGGACCTGGATGCGGCGGCCGGCGATCAGGGTGTCAGGAACCTCGAGGTGGGTGCCGGCGAGATAGTCCGGGTCGAGGTGCGCGCCAGCGGTCTAGTCGATGTGGCTGGCTACGGCGTGAGCATCGGTTTCGACCCGAGTCAGCTCGAGTTCAGCAGACTGCTTCCGGGGGCCGAGGAAAACAACTTGCTCGCCGCTGTGCCGGAGGCGCTGGTGCGCTTCAGCCCACCCGTAATCACTGCGTCCGGCCTGACGTTTGCGGCCACGACCGTCGGTGCGTCGGATGCCAACGCCGGGGCTGGAGATGGCCTGCTCGGTGTCGTAGAGTTTCTGACGCTGGAGGACTTCGGCAGCGCCACCGTTGCGCTGCGCGAGGTTACGCTCACCGACATCGCTGGCGGCCGGAACGCCATCGCGTCGGAGGCGACCGCCCTGTTGGCCGAGCCGCTGAACCTGTGGGATCAACCCAAGGGGATTCTGTCGTTCGACTTTAACGAGGCGATGGGCGACGACGAGCGGTTCCACCAGGGCAACGTACAGCCGGGCGAGGAAATCAGCGTCCAGGTCTTTGTCAACGACGTTAGCAACCAGATCAACTACTCGATCAAGGTGCTCTATGATCCCGACCAGCTTACCTACATCTCGTTCGTCGAAGGCGATTTCCTCGGCACCAACGGGGGCAATGCTTTTTCCATGCCTCCCCTGCTGACGGATACCACCGTGGAGTTCGGCATGGCCATTCTCGGTGCCCAGGAGAGTCAGGCGGTCTCAGGGAGTGGCCTGATGGGCTCGCTTACTTTCTCGACGACCGAGGCGTTCACCGAGACCGACATCGTCATCACCGAATATTCGATTGGCGAGTTCGCTCAGGGTCAGGTGATGGAAGAGGCGAGCATCTTCGCCCGCATCAGCCAGCAGTCTCTCGGACACGCGGTAGCCAAGGCCGATTTCGACGGCGATGGTGTGGTTGGCTTTTTCGACTTCTTTCTGTTTGCGGCCGTCTTCGGCACCCGGGTAGGGGTCGACACGGAGATCTACGACCTGGATGGCGACGGCTTCATTGGCTTCGGTGACCTGTTCCGCTTCTCCGACAGCTTCGGCGAGGTGGTCGCCAAACTGGCGGCAGGTGTCGAGGCGGTGACGGTGCCTGGTGCCCTGCAGCTGGAGGCCGAAGCCAACGGCGATAGACTGGACGTGATCCTCGGCACCGCCGACCTGCCGGCGCGCGGGTTCGGCGTCGTGGTCACCTACGACGAGTCGGCTTTCCGGCTCGAGCAGGTGGCGGACGCCAGCAGCGTCCTGCGCCAGGACGGGCAGGAGCCGCTACTGCTGAGTCGCGAAGAGCCAGGCGCCGTCATCATAGCGGGCGCACGGACCGGATTGGCCGTTGGCGGCGGGCCGCTGGTAGACGGACGCCTGGCGACGTTGAGGTTCGCGCCGCTGAGTCCCCAGGCCAGTAGCGAGTTCGCAATTCACGAAGCGGTGGTGCAGCGGTCTGACGGTACGTTTGCGGCTCCGGAACAATTGGGACGGGTGACCGGACGGTGGGCGCCGGCCAGCTTTGCCCTCCATTCCAACTTCCCAAACCCATTCAACCCGTCGACCACGATCCGCTACCAGCTTGCCGAGACGGCGTTGGTGCGGCTGCAGGTCTACGATGTGCTCGGGCAGCGGGTACGGGAGCTGGTCGGAGAGCGCCAGGCCGCCGGGTACTACCAAGTCCAGTGGGATAGCCGGGACGACTACGGCCGCCCTGTGGCGGCGGGTGTCTACCTCTACCGCCTGGAAGCCGGCGATTTCGCGCAAGTCAGAAAGCTGCTGTTGCTCAAGTGAGCGCGAAGGGCGCGCTATACTATTCGGCCGAAAGGTGCCGGCCTGGATTAACTGTCTGTCAGCGCCGCAGCATGGCTTCGGATGCGCTGCGGCAACGGTTCGAGTGCCCCGTCAAAATTTCGTGAGGCGGTTAGGTGGGGTGTGAACTGGGGTCTGACTAATGGTCCCGGCTACCCAATGCGCGTCAGCGGATGACCTTGGCGAACACGCACTTAAGGTACCGGCCTTCCGGGAACGCTGGGTTCACCGGATGGTCCGGCGGCTGCAGGTTGTACGCGACGATTCTGAGTCCCACTCTCTCGCTGGCGGCGGCCCGCTGGACGATGGCAAAAAAATCCTCGGGCGTGATCCGGCTTGAGCAGGAGGCGGTGACCAGCAGCCCGTCATCGCGCAGCAGACGAAGCGCGTTCCGGTTCAGCTTGATGTAGACGCCCATGGCCTTCTTGTAGTCGGCTCGCTTGCGCAGCAGCGCCGGTGGGTCGAGCACGACCGCGTCGAAACGGGGCCCGCGTCGACCGAGATCGTCGATGAAACCGAAGGCGTCGGCGATCACCAGGTCCGAGCGGCTGTCGGCGGAGGTGTTGAGTTGGAGATTCTGGCGAGCGGCCGGCAGTACCGAACGCGCGACGTCGACGTCCAGCGTCTGCTTGGCTCCGCCGCGCCGCGCCTGCAGCGAAAAGCCGGAGGTGTAGGCGAAGGCGTTGAGTAGCTCCCGGCCGTGGCAGAGCCGTCGCAGCAGCAGCCGATTGTCGCGCTGGTCGAGGAAGAACCCGGTCTTCTGCCCATGGTAGACGTCGACGACCAGCGGTGCGCCGCCCTCGCTGATCGTGATGAAGTCGGGGGGGGCGGTGCCCCGAACCGGGCCCGCGGGTCGGTCGGACAGTCCCTCCGCCCGCCGGGTGCCGACGTCACTGCGCTCGTAGAGGCCGGCCGGCGTCAGTGTGGCGTCAATGGCATCGAGGATTTCCTCGCGCACCCCATCAACTCCAGCCGTGTGGAACTGTACGACGGCGTAGTCGGCATAACGATCGACGACCAGACCCGGCAGGCCGTCACTTTCCCCGTGCACCACGCGAAAGGCATCGGTCTGATCGGTGAGGCGGCTGTCCATTCGAAGGCGTAGAGCCCGCCCGATGCGGGCGCGGAAGAAGGCGCTGTCGATGTCGGTCTCGCGATCGCGGGTGAGAATGCGGACGCGAATGGGAGAGTGCGGATTGTAATGACCGCGGCCGATGAAGCGGCCGTGATGATCGACCACGTCAACCAGACAGCCGGCGTCGGCGTCGGCGGGAGGCTGGTTGACGGCGCCGCTGTAGACCCAGGGATGGCCGTTGAGCAGGGACCGTTCGGTCCCCTTGCGCAACCGCAGCTCGGGATATGACATGGTGTGCCGCCAGCTCAGGGAGCGGCGCCGCTCTCGCCGCTCTTGGCGCAACGAAAGCCGATGTACCCGGCCCCCTTGCTCATGTTGTGGAAACCTCGAACAGTCGGTCTGATCTCGACGGCTGAATCGCTCCAGGAGCCGCCCCTGAAGATTTTGTAGTCGCCGGTCTCTGGGCCCTGCGGATCTTGGAGAGGGCTAGTGGCGTAGTATCCTGGCTGCCACCAGTCCTGGACCCACTCGGCGACGTTACCGGCGAGGTGGAAAACACCCTGTGGGGTGGCGCCGGCCGGCGTGGTGTGGACTGCCACCGGCCCCTTCTGCAACCCGCCGAACCGGGCCAGTGACCGGGTCGGCGGTTTTTCGCCCCACGGATAGGAGCGGCCTTCGCTGCCTTTGGCCGCGTACTCCCACTCGGCTTCGGTCGGCAGACGCTTGTCGAGCCAGCTGCAGAAGTCGTAAGCCTCGGTCCACGAGACCATCGTCGCCGGGTGGTCCGGATTCTTCCGCGGCGATACTCTCAGTCTGGTGGCCTCGCGGTAGGCCCGCAGCGCTACCGCGCTCACTTCGTACTTGTCGAGGTAGAACGGTGACAGGGCGACCTCGTGCTCCGGCTGCTCGTCTGGGGCGCCGCCGGTGGACCCCATGCGGAACTGGCCGGCAGAGAAGAATACCATCTCCACTGGTTCCAGCAGCAGGGCGGAGTCGATCAGGCGCTGAGCCAGGCGCAGCGTCGGTATCTTCACCTGGTCGGCCTTGGTGCCCAGGTCTTGCTCTTCGACGCGCAGGACTTCGTTGGTGGTCACGTCGACAATCTTGACGGTGACCCGGTAGTTGGGGTAGAGCCGGTGCACGCCGACGAAAAACAGCTTGTCCACGTTCAGGTGATGCCCAATTTCGGCCATCCCGGCAGCGTCGGTGACGCCGGACTGCTGGAAGGAGAGTTCCTCGAGCACTACGGCGACTCGAGCGCGCTCGGCGAGGCGAAAGCGGCCGCTGCGAGTCAGCTCATTCTCGAGCAGGGTCCGGACGTAAGTGGAGAGGTCCGTGGACACGCGCGCTGCGGACTCCCGCGAGTCCGCGGCCGGTACCACGGCGATGTGGGGCTTATCCTGAGCCGCGCCGGTCAGGGCGGTGCAGGTGAGTGCGGCGATGGAGAGGAGTATGATCATGGTTCGCTGGGGCAGATGTGGGTGCGGAGGAATCCTTACCAGACGCCTCAACGGAGGTATCGTTTCACCTGCTTCTGCACCAGGGGGACCAGCTCGGGATCGTCGATGCAGAAGACGCGGAATACCTTGGCTTGGTCCTCGAAGTTGTGCAGTAGCGAGTCGCGCAGGCGCGAGACCTCCGGGTCGTCGAAACTCAGCGGATCGGACTTGTCGCTGGGAACCTCCTTGCCATAGAAGACCTTCAGATCGACCTCGGGGCTCTTGTTGAAGCCCGGGATATCGATCAGGATCTCGTGTCCGGACAATTCGCGGCTGAGCCGTTCCCCGAAAATCCGGCAGAGTTCGAGCTCTTTCTCGCGGCGTTTGTCCGGAGCGCGGTAGAGCTCGTAGAAGAAATGCATCACCTCCTGATTGCGCTCGCCGGGGTAAATGAAGCTGCCCACCTTGTGCAGGCGGCGGTTGATAGTGCCCTCGAGCAGCTGCGACGAACCATGCAGGCTCAGACGCTGCTGCTCCTCGCGCAGCATCATGATCAGCTCTCCCTCCGTTAACTGGTCGAAATCGGGGGCGCTCAGGTTGCAGTCGGGATGCAGCAGGACGTCCTGGACCGAGCGTTTGAACATGGCCGAGGCGGAGCGCACGGCGTGATGCCAGTAGACGTTGCGGTACATCAGGTAATTGGTGAAAACCAGTGACTCGACTGCCGACACGCCCTTGCTGGTGATGCCGGGCCGCATGCGGCTGGGGTCGAATTTGATCGAGGCGATCAGACGGTCGCGGTTGATGCTCTCGCCGAAAGGCACGCCGCAGAACATGGAGTCGCGCAGCAGGTAATCGATCTTGTCGGGGTCGAGGGTGCCGCTGAGGATGTTGGCCAGCAGCAGGTCCCGGGGCGGGATGTCGAGATCGCTGTTCTCGTAGTCGATGACGTTGGCCACCCGCACCGGATCGACGCCCAGCTGCTTTTTCAGCACCCCGCTGATGTTGCCGCCGGGGTCTTCGATCAGACGCCGTGCTCGGGCTTCGTGCAGGTCGAAGAACGGGGTCAGCTCCTCAAGGGTGTGGGAGAACGGGTAGTGGCCGATGTCGTGCAGAAGTGTCGCCGCCAGGAAGACCCGGATATCCTCGTCCGTCAGCTCGAGGGGTGGAGCGGAATCGAGCAGGCGCAGCATGAACTGCTTGGCCAGGTGGTAGACGCCGAGGGAATGCTCGAAACGGGTGTGGCGGGCACCCGGATAGACCAGATGCACGTAGCCGAGCTGGGTGATATTGCGAAGACGCTGGAATTCCTTGGTGTCTACAACGGCCAGCAGCGGTTGAGGGATATCGATGTAGCCCCACACCGGGTCGCGAATGACTTTGCCGTGGTCGGCGAGGAGAGGATGGCCCATGACGAGGCGAAGTTAGGCGGAGGAAAATACCCTGTCAAGAACTACAGAGTTCGTCGTAAAGGCGGTTAATTATTGACGTTACGGGCATCGGGGCTGGCTGGACTCGAGACCGCATGCCGTTGACATTACGGCCGAGTGCCTGTAGCTTTAGCAACTTCTCCGCGAATGGGATAACCGCGTCAAGACGAGCGCAGGGGTAATGGAACAGACATTGATGATGATTAAGCCCGACGCCGTAGGCAAGAGCGCCATCGGCGAAATAATCAGTCGGGTAGAAGGGGAGGGTTTCGCCGTTCGCCAGTTGCGAATGCTGCAGCTGTCCACCGAGCGGGCGCAGGCATTTTACGACGTGCACCGGGAGCGCCCTTTTTTCGGCGAGCTGGTCGGGTTCATGACCTCGGGCCCAGTGGTGCCCATGTGCCTAGAACGCCAGGACGCGGTTGTGTACCTGCGCCAGTTCATTGGCGAGACCGACAGCACGAAGGCAGCTGTCGGCACGATCCGCCGCGACTTCGGCACCGATATTCAGTGCAACGCGGTCCACGCGTCGGATTCGCCTGAGAACGCCGTCAAAGAGGTCGCGTTCTTCTTCGCGGAATGACGCGATGGCCAAAGAGCTCAGCGAGACGGATCCGGGCGTTCTGCTCCTGGACGAGCTGGAAGAGGGCTTCACCAGCGTTCAGTTCGCGATCGCCCCGACCGCGCTGGAGCTTGAGGATGACCGCTTCGCCTTCCCGCAGCCGGTGGCATGTGCCGCCACCGTCGTCCGCAGCCTCGAGACATATAATGTAAAAGGCCACGCGGACTGCCTGGTTCAGGGCGAGTGCTGTCGCTGCCTGACGCCAACCAAGATGAACGTGCGGGCGGAGGTGCGGCTGCTGGTGCAGCGTCGCGAGGCGGTTGAAGAGGAGCTCGAAGCGCTCGAAGACCAGGAGATGGAGATCCTGGATCCGGGCGCCAAAGAGATGGACCTGAGGGAGCAAATTCGGGACGACGTCATTCTCGAATTGCCGCATCGCCTGCTCTGCAGGGAGGAATGTAAAGGTCTGTGCCCAACCTGCGGCCGGGACTTCAACGAGGGGTCCTGTTCGTGCAGTGATGAGGCGGCTGATCCGCGCTGGGCTGCACTGGCCAACATCCGGTTCTGAGGATCTGGAACAAGGGAGTCTATAACGATGGCAGCAGTTCCGAAAAGAAGAATCTCACGCACCCGCAGGGACAAACGACGGACCCACTGGAAGTTGCGCAGGCCGGCGCTGAGCACCTGTGCTCATTGTGGCCAGCCGGCAGCGCCCCACCGGGTCTGCGCCAGTTGCGGTTTCTACCGCGGACGGGAGTATGTGGAGCCGGAAGTATAGTACCGGCCGCCGCGGATGCTTCGATCGCGTCGCGACTGTCACATGACCATTTCCGCCCGAATCTAGTGCCTCTACCCCGGACACCTTACTCCGCCGCCATCACCGCGGTCGAGCATTACCTGCCCGACAAGGTCGTCACCAACGCCGACCTCGAAAAGATTGTCGACACGTCCGATTCCTGGATCCGCGAGCGCACCGGTATCGGCGAGCGGCGCTTCCTCGAGGGCAAGCCGACCTCCTTCATGGCTACGCAGGTCGCTCGGCAGTTGCTCGAAGCCCGCCAGCTCGATGCCGCCGACGTCGACCTGATCATCGTCGCCACGATTACGCCGGACATGCTGTTTCCCTCCACCGCCTGCTTGGTGCAGGATCAGATCGGGGCCAGCAAGGCCTGGGCCTTCGACCTGATGGCCGCCTGCTCCGGTTTTGCCTACGCTCTGGTCAACGGTGCTCAGTTCATCTGCAGCGGCGTTCACGAGCGCGTCATCGTGATCGGCGCCGACAAGATGAGTGCGATCCTAGACATGGAGGAACGCGGTACCTGCGTGCTGTTCGGCGACGGCGCCGGCGGCGTGCTGCTCGAGCGGTCCGACGCCCCGGAGGCCGGCCTGATCGATTTCGAGCTGCGGGCCGACGGCTCTGGCGGCGACTGCCTCAACCTGAGGGGCGGTGGTAGCGCCTACCCGGCGACGCACGAGACGGTGGACCAGCGCCTGCACTACGTATTCCAGGAAGGGCGCACGGTCTTCAAGTTCGCGGTGGTGCAGATGGCCGAGGTTTCCGCTGCGGTGATGGAGCGCAATCAGGTGGGCGCCGATGACCTGAAGCTGTTCGTGCCGCACCAGGCCAACCTGCGCATCATAACGGCCGCGGCCGACCGCATGAAGCTGCCGGCCGACAAGGTGTACGTGAACATCGATCGCTACGCCAACACTACGGGGGCGACGATACCCATCGCGCTGTCAGAGGCGCACAAGGAGGGACGGATTGAGGCCGGCGACCTGGTTCTGATGTCGGCAGTCGGTGGTGGTCTAACCTGGGGGAGTGTGCTGTGGCGTTGGGCGTGAGCGGATGAGTGGCCGCGCCTTTCTGTTCCCCGGCCAGGCCTCTCAGTACGTGGGCATGGGCCGCGACCTGTACGATGCCTTCCCGGCTGCCAGAGCCTGTTTCGACCGTTGCGGCGAGCTGCTCGGTTACTCGATCGCCGAGCTCTGTTTCGCGGGGCCCGAAGCGCAGCTGCGGCAGACGATCAACACGCAGCCGGCGGTATTCGCCCACAGTGTCGCTGCCTGGCGTGTCCTGGCCGACGCGGGTGTAAGCGCCGACTTCGTGAGCGGTCACAGCCTTGGCGAGTTTTCTGCCCTGGTGGCGTCTGGTTGCCTGGAGTTCGACGATGCCGCCAGGCTGGTCAAGCGGCGCAGCGAGCTGATGCAGGAGGCCGATTCCGCACAGCCGGGCACCATGGCTGCCGTCATCGGCCTGGAGGACGCGGAAGTTTCACAGCTGTGCGAGCAGGCCGCGGCTGCCACTTCACAGGTCGTCGTCGCCGCCAACTTCAATGCCCCGGGGCAGGTGGCTGTCTCGGGCGATGTGGCCGCCGTCGACAAGCTCGGCGAGCTGGCAGCGAGCGCCGGCGCCCGCAAGGTCGTGCAGCTGGCGGTTGGGGCGGCGTTCCACTCTCCGCTCATGGAGCCGGCCGCAATCGAAATGTCCGAGCTGATCTCGGAAATCGAAATGCGCCAGCCGGCCGTGCCGGTAGTCACCAACTTCGGCACCCGGCCGGTTACCGAAGTGGCGCAGCTCCGCGATCATCTCGTCAAGCAGATCACTCATCCGGTGGGGTGGACGGCATCGATGCGCAGCCTCATCCACCTGGGACTGGACCGGGCGATCGAAGTGGGACCTGGGGCCGTGCTCAAGGGTCTCATGCGGCGGATCGACCGCAACGTGGCCGTGACGACCGCCGCCACCAGAGAGGAGCTGGAAGCGGTAATCGATGGCCAATCTGAATGACAGAGTGGCGCTGGTCACCGGCGCCTCGCGCGGTATCGGGCGGGCGATCGCCCTGCACTTGGCAACCCGGGGCGCCAGCGTGGTGGTCTGCGCCCGCAACCTGGAAGCGGCCGAAGGCGTGGCCGCGGAACTGCGCCAGCAGGGCGTGGCCAGCTTCGCCCAGAGCGCGGATGTGGCAGTTGCCACCGAGGTCGAGGGGCTGATCAAACGCACGATCGACGAATTGGGAGCGCTTGATATCCTGATCAACAACGCCGGCATCACCCGCGACAACCTGCTGATGCGCATGAGCGAGGAGGATTGGGACGCGGTCCTCGACACCAACCTCAAGGGGGCGTTCAACTGCTGCAAGGCGGCGGTGCGCCCCATGCTCAAGGCCAGGCGCGGTCGCATAATCAACGTCTCTTCGGTCGTGGGCGTGGTCGGCAACCCGGGGCAGGCCAACTACGTGGCGTCCAAGGCTGGACTGATCGGTCTGACCAAAACGCTGGCCCGCGAGCTGGCGTCGCGGAATATTACCGTCAACGCCGTGGCGCCCGGACTGATACCAGAGACCGGTATGACCGCCGACCTGTCAGAGGAGGCCCGGTCGCACATGGTCGACCAGGTACCGCTCGGCCGGCCCGGGACAGCGGAAGACGTTGCCCACGCGGTCGGTTTCCTGGCCTCCGACCAGGCCGGCTACGTCACTGGCCAGGTGCTAAACGTCGACGGCGGCATGGCGATGTAGACTTAAGACCCCCAAATTATAGAAGCGGGCACAACCCGAACCGAAACCTAAAGGAGATAGGTCGCAATGGCCTCAATCGAAGAACGCGTTAGTGATCTGATCGTCGAGCAGCTCGGAGTCAGCCAGGACCAGGTGAACAAGGAGGCCTCGTTCATCGACGACCTCGGGGCCGATTCCCTCGACACCGTCGAACTTGTCATGGCGTTCGAGGAGGAGTTCGGACTCGACATCCCGGACGAGGACGCCGAGAAGATGACGTCGGTCGGCGAGGCGGTGAAATACCTGGAAGAGCACGCCAGTCAGGATTAGGGGCCGACGGCCCAGATAGCAGGGGGAGACTGCGGTTGTCCAGGCGAAGAGTTGTAGTCACCGGCATGGGGGCTCTCGCTCCCAACGGCAACGGCGTCGAGGCATTCTGGGAGGCGCTGGTCGACGGCCGTTCCGGCATCGGTCCGATCACCCGTTTCGACGCCACCGACTTCGACATCAAGATCGCTGGCGAGTTGACCGACTTCGATCCCGAGGTCGCTCTCGACCGCAAGGAGGTCAGGCGCAACGATCGCTTTGTCCACTACGGTGTGCACGTGGCGACGGAGGCGGCGAGAGCCGCGGGTGTCGACATGGCGGTGATGGACGCGGAGCGGATTGGGGTGATCTTCGGTTCCGGGATCGGGGGGATCGGCACTCTGGAGAGTCAGCACCTCGTGCTCCAGGAGAAGGGGCCGGGGCGAGTGAGTCCGTTCTTCGTGCCGAGCATGATCAGCGACATGTCCGCCGGCATGATCTCCATGAAGCTGGGTGCCAAGGGTCCCAACTACACCACGGTCTCGGCCTGCGCCTCTGCCGCCCACGCCATCGGCGAGGCCGCTCGTAAGATCCAGTACGACGAAGCGGATGTGATGATCACCGGCGGCTGCGAAGCCGCGATCACGCCCATGTCGGTGGCTGGCTTCACCTCCGCCAAGGCAATGGCCCGGCGCAACAACGAGCCCGAGCGCGCCAGCCGCCCGTTCGATGCCGATCGCAACGGGTTCGTTCTCGGCGAGGGCGGTGGCGCCCTCGTCCTCGAGGAGCTCGAGCACGCCCGGCGGCGCGGCGCGCAGATCTGGGGCGAGTTTCGCGGCATGGGCTTCACCGGTGACGCCTATCATCAGACCGCGATGGCACCGGAAGGGGAAGGTGGAGCGCGAGCGGTGCGCATCGCCCTGCGTGACGCCGGCGTGAATCTGCAGGACGTCGATTACGTCAACGCCCACGGCACCTCGACCCCGTTGGGCGATGCACAGGAGACAGCGGCTCTGAAGACTGTGTTCGGCGATCACGCCGGCAAGCTGGCGGTGAGCTCGACCAAGTCGATGACCGGACATCTCCTCGGTGCCGCCGGAGCCGTCGAGACCATAGCGTGCATTCTCGCTATCGCCAACAAGACAATCCCCCCGACGATCAGCTACGAGACGCCCGATCCCGACTGCGATCTCGACTGTGTTCCCAACGCAGCCAGACAGTTCGAGGCGACCATCGCCCTGAACAATTCCTTTGGTTTCGGCGGTCACAACGCCGCCCTGGTCTTCGGCCGCTTCGACGGGTGAAGCGACTGCGTCAATGGGTGCAAGCTACCGCCTTGGCTGAAGCGGCTGTGTCCGAGGCTACTCCGACATCCCCTGATCCCCGAAAGCTGTCCAGACAATAGCGCGAGTAGGTATCGACATGGGATTCATCACCAACCTGCGAGAGCGGCTGCGCCAGTCCCAGGAGCTGGCAGCGACAGTCGACACGCTGCGCGAGCTGGAGCACCGCATCGGCTACCGTTTCCGCTGCCGCAATCTGCTGGACAAGGCCCTGAAACACCGGTCCTTCGTGTACTCCAGGCAGGGTGATGGGATTGAGTCGAACGAGAGGTTGGAGTTCCTCGGTGACGCGGTGCTCGATCTGGTGGTGGGGGAGTTTCTCTTCCGCCGCTTTGAGGACAAGCGCGAGGGCGAACTGACGCAGATGAAGTCGCTGATCGTCAGCCGCACTGTGCTGTCGCGCAAGGCCCGGGGTATCGACTTGGGCCGCTATCTTCTTCTCAGCCGGGAGGAGCGCAATGCTAGGGGCTTCGATCAGCCATCCATTCTCAGCGACGGCTTTGAGGCCCTGATCGGGGCGATCTACCTGGACGGCGGGCTCGACTCCAGCCGTCGCTTCATCCATCGCGTCGTCCTGCACGACTTCCTCGAGCTGGTACAGCGCCAGGACTTCGTCAACTTCAAGAGCCGGCTCCTGGAGCTGACCCAGAGCCAGGGCAGCGGCCATCCGAGGTACATGGTGCATGCGGAAGATGGTCCGGACCACAACAAGACCTTCAGCGTTGAGGTCAGCATGACCGGTGAGAGCCTCGGTCGAGGTCGGGGTCGGAGCAAGAAGGAGGCGCAGCAGAGGGCGGCCAAGGACGCGCTGGAGCGATTGGGAGCGCTGTGAGGCCAACCTGGCGCTGCATCCACAGCGGTGCGGCAACGGGCGCTTTCAACATGGCCGCGGACGACCTGATGCTCAGGCGGGCGGCCGAGGCTGGGCGCCAACCGGTGCTGCGCTTCTTCGGCTGGAATCCCCCGGCCGTGACGCTGGGCTACAATCAGGCAGCCGAGCGGGAACTCGATCTCGAACGGTGTCGTGCTGCCGGGGTCGACGTGGTCAGGCGCCTGACCGGTGGACGGGCGGTCCTGCACTGGGCCGAGCTGACCTACAGCCTCGCGTGGCCCGAGGGAGCTCTGGGAGCCACCGTCGAGGAATCGTTCCAGTTGATCGCCCGCGGACTGGTTCAGGGCCTCAGGCATTGCGGTGTCGAGGCCAGTCTCGAGCGCAGTCAGGCGGGGCATACCTCCCGCCGCCGCGGCCGAACCCAGTCGCCGCCTTGTTTCGCCAGTATCTCCCGGTGGGAGGTGAAGTACCGGGGCCGCAAGCTCGTCGGCAGTGCCCAGCGGCAGGTCAAGGGGGCGGTGCTGCAGCACGGCTCGCTCCTGCTCGGTCCCGAGCACAAGCGCCTACTCGATCTGCTGTCCGGCGACGAAGACCACGTGCGCCGGCGACGGGAGCTGGATCGCGGCAGTGTTGACCTGCGCTCGGCCGGCGGGCCCCTGGACCCGGCGCTGCTGGCCGACGCCCTAGGCCGCGGTCTGGCCGAAACGGCCCAGATCCACCTGCGCCGCGACGACTTCGACGCGTTGGAGAGGCGGGCGATCGACGACCTGCTCGAGGGTCGATACACAGACGCGGAGTGGCACCGGGCCGCGGCTCCAGCTGGCGGCGAAGCGCCGATTCCGGAGTTGGCCTGACGGTCTCGATCCCCTCAACCCACCAAGCTCATGCAGGCCAAACCAGCGCTGCTCCAGATCCGGGATCTACGCACTCACTTCCACACCGACGACGGCGTGGCGCGGGCAGTGGACGGCGTCTCTTTCGATCTGAATGAGGGAGAGCTGCTCGGCCTGGTCGGCGAGAGCGGCAGCGGCAAGAGTGTCACCGCACTCTCGGTCATGAGGCTGATTCCCGCGGCTGCGGGCGGCATTCAATCGGGGCGCGTTCTGCTGGACGGAACCGACTTGGTGACTTTGTCGGATGCCGAGATGTGTCACGTGCGCGGCAACGAGATTGCCATGGTATTCCAGGAACCGATGACGAGCCTGAATCCGGTAATGACCTGCGGGGCCCAGATCGCTGAGGCCCTGATACTGCATCAGCCGGAGCTCCGTGCTCACGCCAGGGAGAGGGTGCTGGACATGCTCAATCTCGTGGGGCTGCCGGCGCCGGCACGGCGGCTGGACGAATACCCGCACCAGCTCAGTGGCGGGATGCGCCAGCGGGTGATGATCGCGATGGCGCTGGCATGCAATCCGCGGGTGCTGATCGCCGATGAGCCCACGACCGCGCTTGATGTTACCGTGCAGGCGCAGATCCTGGCTCTGTTGCGGGGTCTGCAGGAGCGCTTCGGAATGGGCATTCTGCTCATCACCCACGACCTGGGCGTGGTGGCGGAAATGGCCGATCGCGTCTGCGTCATGTACGCAGGCCGGATCGTCGAGATGGCCCCTGCCCGGGAGCTTTTCTCCAGCCCGCGCCATCCGTACACGCAGGGATTGATGCGTTCCATCCCGCCGGCTGGAGTGAGGCGGGAGCGGTTGGAGATTATCCCGGGCGCGGTGCCGGACAGCCGCGACTTCCCGGACGGCTGCCGTTTCCGTCCACGGTGCCGGCTGGCCCGGACCGCCTGCTACCAGCACCCGGAGCCCGAGCCGGTGGCCGAGGGCCACTGGGTCAGTTGCTGGCAGGCGGAAGTGGCTCGGCCTGCGGTGGCGTGGCGATGACCAGATCTTCCCCAACGCTGCTCGAAGCTCGCAATCTGCGGAAGTATTTCCCCCTGCGGTCCAGTGGCTCGCCGAGGAGCGAGAGGCGCTGGCTGCGGGCGGTGGACGGGATATCAATGGTTGTGGCCGAGGGCGAGACTATGGGCGTGGTTGGCGAGAGTGGCTGTGGCAAGACGACGCTGGGACGCATGCTGCTGCGCCTGATAGAGCCCACCGAAGGGGAGATCTACTTCGATGGAGAGGACCTGCGTGGCTTGGACGCGCGGAGATTGCGGGCCCGCCGCCGGGACATGCAGATCGTGTTCCAGGACCCCTACAGCTCGCTGAATCCGCGGATGACGGCCGGCGCCGCGCTGGCCGAGGCGCTGCGGATCCATGGTTTGGCGCCGGGATCGCGGCGGCGGGGCCGCGTCGCCGAGCTGCTGGAGATGGTGGGTCTCAGTGCCGACCAGGCGGGCAAGTACCCACACGAGTTCAGCGGCGGGCAGCGGCAACGCATCGGGATCGCGCGTGCGTTGGCCGTGCGCCCCAGATTCGTCGTCGCCGACGAGCCGGTGTCGGCGCTGGATGTGTCCATTCAGGCGCAGATCGTTAACTTATTGCAGGATCTGCAGCGGGGGATGGGTTTGACGTACCTGTTCATCGCCCATGATCTCAATGTCGTGCGCCACATCTCGGATCGCATCGCGGTCATGTATCTGGGGCGCATCGTCGAAACGGGCAGGAGCGACGACGTATACCGGAGCCCCAAGCACCCGTACACACGGGCTCTGCTCGCCGCGATTCCGCAAGCCAGGGTCGTCGCTCACCCGGCTCAAGTGCGGCAGCCCCAGGGGGCGCTGCAGGAGGCTCCGGACGCGGCCGAGGTCCCGTCGGGATGCCCGTACTATCCCCGCTGTCCGGAGCGAACGGAAGCCTGCAGGGTGCAGGAGCCCCGGCTCGTCCGGGTGGGACCGGACCATCGCTCGGCTTGCCTGCTGCATGCCGATGTGTAGAGATGGGCAGATTACTGAGAGAAGTGACAACCAGGTCGAACCGGAAACGTTCGATGTCGCAGATGCAATGGGAGAATGACTTGTTATGATGACGCAATTGCGGGAGAAGACCGGAATCGTTCTGTGGGTAGTGATTGTCGCTTTCGTTGGCCTGATCGTCGTCGAGTGGGGAGCCGACTACTCCTCCAGCGGCCAGGAGTCGGGCGCCGACGCCGTGGGCGTGATAAATGGCCGCGTCGTCTCTCACCGCGAGTTCAGCGAACGGCTCAAGGTGGTCGGTGCCCAACGTACCCAGGCCGGTCAGGAAGTCGATACCGGCGACCTGGTGCGGGAGGCCTGGGACGACCTGGTGCGCTACGAGCTGGTGCGCCAGGAGATCGAGCGCCTGGGGATCGAAGTCAGTGACAGCGAGCTGGCGCACTATACGCGTCTCAGCCCGCCGTTGGATATCCAGGCGCTGGAGATTTTTCAGACCGACGGTCAGTTCGATCCGGCCAAGTACAGCCAGTTCATCACCGATCCGGTGGCGATCTCCGACCCGATGGGGCGCAACCTCGTCCGCTACGTCGAGCAGACGCTGAGGCAGCAGCTGGAGATCAATCGCCTGCAGAGCCTGGTGATGGAGACTACCCAGGTGAGCCCGGCTTCGGTGAAGCAGCATTTTGCCGACCAGAATGAGAAGGTCGAGATCGAGTACCTGTTCGTGGCGGCGACGACCGTCGCCGAGGATGAGGGCGGCCCCACCGAAGCTGAAGTCCAGGCCTATTTCGATGCCCACCAGGACGAGCTGGGCAACGAAGAGCAGGTCAAGGTGGCCCACGTATTCTGGGCACGGGTGCCGACCTCGGCCGACTCGGCCCTGGTGCAAGAGGAGGCGGCTGAGCTGCGGCAGCAGATCGTCGACGGCGCCGACTTCGCCGATCTGGCCAAGGCGATATCCGACGACGCAGGGTCAGCGGCCACCGGAGGGGATCTGGGTACCTTCGGTCGCGGCCGGATGGTGAAACCTTTCGAGGCGGCGGCGTTCGCGCTCAAGGTCGGCGAAATCTCCGAACCGGTGCTCTCCCGTTTCGGTTGGCACATCATCAAACTCGAGGACCGCACCCAGGACGACGATGGCGAGGAGCAACTCAAGGCGCGTCACATTCTGATGAAGATCCGTCCGTCCCGTCGTACCGAGGAGGATCTGCTAACCCGGGTGGAGGAGTTTCAGGAGGAGGCTGCCCGGCGTGGGCTGGAAGGAGCTGCAGAGCGGGCCGGACTCGAGGTGCACGAGAGTCCTTTCCTGAGCCGCGACAGCGTCGTCCCCGGGTTGGGCAGAGGCACGACCGCACTGGTTAACCTGATGTTCGCCAACCCGGAGGGGGAGGTGAGCCCGTGGGCGAGCAACGAGCGCGGCTACTGGATCGCCGAGCTAACCGAGAAGCGGCCGGCCGGCGTGCCACCGCTGGACGAGATCCGCAACCGCGTGGAGCGGCTGGTGGAAGCCGAGAAGAAGGTGGCCATGGCCGGCGAAAAGCTTGTGGCGATTAAACAGCAGATCGCGGATGGCGGCGGCTTCGCCGCTGCTGCCGACGCTGCCGAACTAGAGGTCCGCAGGCCGGATCCCTTCGCCCGCAACGACATGGTGCCTGGCGTGGGCAGGAAGAACGAAGTAGTGGGCGCGGCATTCCGTCTGCAGGACGGCGAAGTCAGCGAGGTCATCAACTCCGACCGCGGCAGCTACCTGCTGCACCTGATCGAGAGGACTCCGGTAGATGAGGGCCAGTTCGAGGCCGAGCGGGAGCAGCTGGCTGTGAGCCTCACCCAGCAGCGGCGGGCCGAGGCCTGGGAGAATTACTCGGTGAGGATCTACGAATCGGCCGTAATCGAGGATAACCGCCACCAGTTCTGGAGCGTATTCTAAACCAACCAAGAGGAGGAGAGGATTGTGATGGCAGCGGATCCAGCGAACACCAAGATCGGTTTCGTCGGGCTCGGGATCATGGGCGCGCCCATGGCGCAGAACCTGATGAAGGCCGGCTACAGCCTGAAGGTCTACAATCGCAGTGACCGTCCCCGCGTGCAGGAAGTGGTCGATGCCGGCGCCGAGCGGGTGAGCACGCCCCGGGATGCGGCAGAGGGCTGTCAGGTGGTCATCACCATGGTGACTGACACGCCGGACGTGGAGGCCGTGATCCTCGGTGAGGATGGCGTCGTCCACGGTGCCGCTGCCGGAACCAAGGTGATCGACATGAGCACCGTCTCGCCACGCGTTACCCAGGAGATCGCCGCGACCCTGAAGGAGAAGAGCGTCGACATGCTCGACGCTCCGGTCAGCGGTGGGGATGTCGGGGCCATCAACGGCACGCTGTCGATCATGGTCGGCGGAGATCAATCGGTGTTCGACGAGTGCCTGCCGGTATTCGAGGCCATGGGAAAGAACATCAACCTGATCGGTGGCAACGGGGCCGGGCAGACGACCAAGCTCTGCAATCAGATCGCCGTATCGGTGAACAACCTGGCGATGGCCGAAGCGTTGATGCTGGCCGCCGCCTCCGACATGGATGTGCAGAAGGTGCTGGATGCCATCAGTGGTGGCGCTGCCGGCTCCTGGCAGCTGAGCAACCTCGGGAGTCGCATTCTGGACGATGATTTCGCCCCTGGGTTCATGGTGCGCCTGCAGCAGAAGGACCTGAAGCTGGTTCTGCAAGCAGCCAACGACGTCAAGTTGGCGCTGCCCGGAGTCAGCCTCGCTCATCAGGCCTTCAACATCGTCGAGCGGATGGGTGGCGCCGACGAGGGGACGCAGGCCCTGATTAAGGCGTACGAGGCGCAGGCGGACACCGTCGCGCGCAACAAGTAGCGGTCCTCGGCAAACCGGGGGAGGCGGCGCATGCTGGAACTGAGTCGAGTGGGCCTGCTGTTGCGGGACCAGGACCAGGAATACCCGCTTGACGAAGTGCGGGAGATCTTCGCCGCCCACCGGATCGAGGTTGCGCTCATCGATCCAGCGGCGGCGGGCGATCCGCAGATCGATCTGGTGATTGCCATGGGCGGCGACGGCACGGTGCTCAAGGCGCTCGACACTTTTCCCACCGTGCCGACGATGGCGATCAACTACGGTACGGTAGGCTTTCTCACTGCCGGCGACCGTTCGGAGCTGCGTCATATCGTCTCGTTGCTCGTGGAGGGCAAATACGTCGTCAGCGACCGCCTGGCACTGGAGTGCAGTTATCACGGCAAGACGCGCCGGGTGATCAACGAGGTGATCGTGCGCGTATACAATCGCTTTCTCCACGCCGACGTCTACGTCGACGAGACCAAGATTCGGACGATCAAGGGCGACGGCGTGGTCGTGGGGACGCCGACCGGCAGCACCGGCTTCCTGCTCGCCACCGGTGCGCCGATCGTCATGCCCGACGTGCGCTGCATGGTGCTGGACGGCGTCAACGAGCACAACTTCACATCCCGGGCTCTCATCCTGCCACCCGAGTCGAGGATCAGGCTCAACATCCGCGATGAGACACGGGAGCCCTCGATCTACCTCACCCTCGACGGCCATCAGCTGGGCACCTTAAGTCCCGGTGACGACCTGCAGGTCACCCAGTCGTCGCGGTCGGCGAAGCTGATCTACTTCGAGCCGAGCTACTTCTTCAGCAATCTGACCTCGAAACTATCCTGGTAACCTGGACCGACTCATGCGGATACTGATCACCGGCGCCGACACCGATCTGGGCAAGGAGCTGTGCGGTGGGCTCGACGAGTTGGGCGAGATCCTGCCGGTCGGCTGGAGCGAGGGGGCGTCGGTAGCTGGCTACGCCCGCATCGACCTGGGGGATCCGAAGGCAGTGGGCGCATGCCTCCAAGGGGTGGACGCCATAGTTCACGCCCAGCCATACGATCCGGAGGCTGTCAGCAACGAGGAGACCGAACTCCTCGACCGCCTGGCGCGAGGGAGCTACGTGCTCGCCACCGAAGCGATAGGGGCCAGGATCAAGCGGATCGTCATGGTCGGCAATCTCGACGTTCTCGATGCCTATCCGGAGGACTACAGGCTCTGTCCCCAGTTTCGCCCGCGTCCGCGCCCCGACGCTGCAGGTCTCGCTCCTTTCCTGGCCGAGCTGACCTGCCGGGAGATCGCGCGCACGGGCAGGCTAGAGGCGGTCTGTCTGCGCATGGGCGGGCTCGGTGACCCGAACGGCACGGCGAGGACGGCTGCGGTTGAGTCGGTGAAGGAGGCGCTGACCGGGGAATTGCCGAAAGATTACAGTTGGGATCTGAGGCACGTGTCCTCCGATCCTCGCTATTGATGAATCGGGTACGCAAAAAAGTGCAACTGACCTGGGGAGGGTCCGCTGTGCTTTTGCTGCGACGTGGCAGGCTCTGAAGCTGAGATCTAACCGAAATAACCGTTGATCGTCGTGTGCGAGCCGCTGAATCCCAATGCGCCGAACTGGATGTCTATCTGGCCGTGACCTTCATACCTCCCGGAAATCTCAAGCTCACGATTCATCGCCACATCCCCTGTGCCCGCATCCAGCGAATGCAAAGGGTCGAAGACGTCCGATCCCCTCGATCGCCTGTCGTGGATTCCAGAAAATAACGTGCTTTACTGTTCTTGGTTGTATCAGCGAAGACGGCAGTAGCGACTCGGGAGGAGCAAATGGCGCGAGTCAATGATGGGAAGATTGTGATATTCGGAGCTGGAGGTCCGGTGGGTGCGACCGCCATAGATGCGTTGAAGAACCACTACCAGCTCCGCGTGACCGACGCGCGGCCGATGCGCGAGATCGCCGCCGGCAAGCCCCAGAGCGACCGAGCGCCGCTGCCCGAGGTGCTGGAGACCCCGCACGAGAATCGCCAGGTCGACGTGACGCGCTATGACCAGGTGCAAGCGGCCTGCGAGGGTATGGATGCGGCCATAAACTTGACCGTCGTGAGACCGGAACTAGCAGCTGCCTTCGCGGTCAACACCGTCGGGGCCTACAACATCGCAAAGGCGGCCGCGGCAACCGGGTTGAAGCGCCTTATTCACACCGGACCCTTTCACCTGGGACTCGGGCACGACGCCGACTATGCCCACGACTTCGACCTGGTGGACGACGTGCCGCTGCGGCCGGGTACGGACCTTTATGCCATGACCAAGTTTCTCGGTGGCCACATCATGCAGGCTTTTGCTGAGCGTCAGGGCCTCGAGGTCATCACCTTCCTGTATTGTGGCTTCCGTCCCCGTGCGGTCCAGGATGAGGAGCGGGGAAAGGGCATAGGCCCGTTCTACACCACCTGGGAAGACACGGGGGAGGCGTTCCTTTACGGTTTGCGCGCCGCCGACATGCCCCGTCCATACGAGGTTTTCTTTATCCGCAGCGCGACGCCGCACGAGATGCACCGGGTCGACAAGGCCGAGCGCCTGCTCGGCTGGAAACCAACAGTAAGCCTCGAGGATCTCTACCGCATATCATCGTAACTGACTGCCGATATTTCACTGGCGAAGAGGCCGGCTCGAGGACGCTTGATTTGGGCATAAATTCGCCTGACATCAGCAGCATCGGCGCCGTCAGCATGATACCGGTCATACCCATCGGCAGCATGGTTGGTTATCCCGACATCCTGATCGCGACCAACACCGACGGTGCTCACCTCGGTATCAACCTGGGTCCGAACGTCGACTTCGCGCTCAACGAGAGCACCACGATCAATGCTGGTGTGACCATTGGTCTGGCGGGCGGGCACAAGAAGGCCGACGATCTCGGTCTGGTTGCAACTGCGATCATCGGCCTGTAGAGTAAAAGGCCTGCTGCCGGCTCAGTCAGCGCTGCCAGAGAACGAAAGAGGGCGCTCGCCATGCGGTGGGCCCCTCTTTTCTCGTTCTATTGTCTCGGCTTTAACCCCGGACGTAACGCGGGGTGCCGAATCCGTCGTTGGTGATGTGGCTGCGGGCGGGAATCTCGGCTTTCTCGGGGATGATCAGGTCCAGTTCGGAGACGTTCTCGATGATGGTGCCGTCTCCCACCCGGACGCCGTCGGCGAGGCGGATGCGCCCAGGTCGCTTTTCGCCGCTCTTAATGGTGCCGATCACCACCGATGAGCCGACGTGGCAACGCGACCCGATCTCCACGAGGCCGTTGACCTCGGCGTTGGGCCCGATCACGCTGTAGTCACCGATGTGTACTGGACCGAAGAGGTCGGCGTCGGTGCCGATGAAGACGAAGTCGCCGACGACCGGATGCCGTTGCTGCACCCGCTCGCTCATGCCTCCGAGGGTGCAGGGAAGGATATGGCATCCGGAGCCGATGATTCCCGTCTGCCCGGTGGTGATGCCGCGGTGCGGGTGGTCGAGGAAGTTGGCGTCGCCTATCCGGGTCTCCGGGTGCAGGTCGGCCTGGTAGTAGCGACCGCCCAGTTCGGCGATGGCGCGGGGCAACAGCGGGACCGGACGGCGCTCGAGTCTATGACTCTCCGGCACCTGTCCCGAGCGCGTCAGCGAGTGGGCGACGTCGTGGTAGAAGAGGACCCGCCACCCGGGATAGGTGCTCATGACCAGCTGCATCTGGTAGGAGAACACGAAGTCGCCACCGAGGCTACGCAGGAAATCGCGGTAGGGCTCGAAGTCGCGATCGACGATGGCGTCCTCGATACGGTTGCTGAACTCCAGCAGTGCGAGCTTCTGCGGCTCCAGTCCGAGGGCATTCACCAGGTAGGAGTCCCAGACCGCCGGGTCGGTCAGCGAGGCGAACCGGTTCCACAGGGCCCGCTCCTTGAGCTGCGGCAGCTCCCACAGGAGCGCGAACGTCGAGCTCAGCGCCTTGTCCTCCAGCTCTTCCTCTTCGCCGGCGGCCAGCAGCGACTGGGCGATCATGGCGTAGAGCTGATCGGCCAGCTCTTCGACGATCTCCTCGAGTCCCTGGCTACGGTCCTGTGGGTCGAGGGCATTGTGCGATCCCGGGGCAATGCACTCGAGCAGATTACCGAGAACCGTCTCCAGGATGTCGCGATTGACGAAGCCCCGGCCCGACCGCTGCGAGAGGATGGCCGGGTTGACCGGGTCGACTCGTAGCGCCTCCAACTCCTCGATGGAATAGACTGGACGCAGAGCGTCCACGACCAGGCTGCTCAGGTCGTGCTTGCGCTTGGCGTAGGAAGCGGCGAAGAGCGTGGAGGGCGTCATGACGGCGCGCGGTTTGTGTTTCTTGCTCCTACAGGAGCAGGGGCTATCTTACTCGCAGAATATAGGCAGGCACCCATTTTCACCCAAGGTGGAGACGAGATCCGATGCATCCATTCGAAGATCTGGAAGTGCCGTCCGGGGCGGTGGGTATACACTGGTTCGGTCAGAGTTCGTTCGCGCTGAAGGACGCCGACGGCACGATCGTCCAGGTCGACCCGTATTTCCCCCACGATCGGCCAGCCGACCGGTTCGTCCACGCTCGGCCACCGCTGCACGAAGCTTCTCTGCGCACCGACTTCATTCTGCTCACCCACGATCACGGGGACCACACCTGCATGGAGAGCATAGATCGGATCCGCGCCGCTTATCCGCGGGTGCGCTACGTCGGGCCGGTGGAGAGCGTCGGCAGGCTGACCGCTGCCGGCGTTCCGGCGGCGACGACGACGACCGTGCAGGAGGGAGACAGTGCCGGACTCGGGTCGATGACGGCACACACGGTGCTGGCCAAGCCGCACGACGGCGTGCCGGACGAAGGGATCGAGCCGCCGGATTGCGCCCACCTCGGATACGTCGTGGAGGCTAGCGGGGTGCGGGTCTACGTATCCGGTGACCCGATCAACACCTTCGCCGAACACCAGGAGCTGCTGCAGCCGATCCGCGATCTGCAGCCGGACATCGGTTTCCTCACCAACCATCCCACCGAAGGCGAGTTCCCATTCTTCGAGGGCTCCGGCAAGATGGCGGCTGCGCTCGGCCTCAAGGCGGCCGTTCCCGCCCACCGGGCCTGCTTCGTTGCTCGCGACTACGCCGCCGCCGAGTGGGCGACCCACCTTCCGGCAGGTGGTCCGGCGCCGTTGCTCATCGACTACAACCAGTCGGTGGTCTATTTTTCCGCCCCTTAGACCGCCTTTTCCGACGGACTCCTGATGCCGCAACTGTGCGTCCGCACGCAGGCCGCCGGCCAGGTGCTGCCCCGCGAGGAGCAGCTGGCCTGGAAGATCGCCGAGATGGCGGCCGCCAACGCGGCCGCCGACGTTGACGTGCTGGAGATGGTGGGGAACCGCTTCATCGACAACGCCGCGGTGGCAGTGGCGGCGGTGAACCGGGAGCCGGTGCGCAACGCGCGCAAGCTGGCGCTGGCCTATCCCCATCCGCAGGGTGACGGTGCCTGTCTATTCGGGATTGTCCCCGAGCGGACTTTCCAGTGCGAGTGGGCGGCGCTGGCCAACGGGGTGGCGGTGCGGGAGCTAGATATGCACGACTGCTACCTGGCCGCTGACTATTCGCATCCGGGGGACACGATTCCCCCACTGCTGGCTGTGGCCCAGCAGGCCGGCCGCGGCGGCAGCGACCTCGCCCTGGGGGTGGTCACCGCCTACGAGACCCAGATGGCGCTGGTGCGGGGGATCTGTCTGCACGAGCACAAGATCGATCACGTCGCCCATCTGGCGCCGGCGGTGGCCGCTGGCATCGGCACGCTGCTGCGGCTGCCGGCCGAGGTCATCTTCCAGGCGGTCAACCAGAGCTTGCACCTGGCCTGCGCGACACGGCAGTCGCGCAAGGGCGACATCACCAGCTGGAAGGCCTACGCTCCGGCACAGGCGGGCAAGACCGCAATCGAGGCGGTGGCCCGGGCCCGCCTCGGTGAATGCTCACCCTCTCCCATCTACGAGGGGGCCGACGCGGTGATCGCCTGGATGCTGTCGGGGCCCGAGGCTGAGTACCTGGTCGAACTGCCGGCTCCGGGAGAGCGGTTGCGGCTGATAATGGACTCCTACACGAAGGAGCACTCTGCCGAGTACCAGGCCCAGGCCCTCATCGACATCGCCCGCCGGCTCCACGAGCGCCGGCTGCCCCTGGACGAGGTCGAGGAGGTCATCATCCGCACGAGCCACCACACCCACAACGTCATCGGCACAGGCGCCAACGACCCGCAGAAAATGGACCCGACCGCGTCGCGGGAGACCCTAGACCACAGCGCCATGTACATTCTGGCGGTGGCCTGGGAGGACGGGACCTGGCACCACGTCGACAGCTACCTGCCGGAGCGGGCGGGTCGCGCTTCGACGGTGGCGCTGTGGCAGCAGATCCGCACGGAGGAGGTGCCCGAGTGGACGGCGGCCTACCACGATCCGGATCCGGAGCGCAAGAAGTTCGGGGCCGAGGTGGTGGTGCGGATGCGGGGCGGTGAGGCGATCGCGGAGAGGCTGGACAACGCCGACGCCCATGCCCACGGCGCCCGGCCCTTCCGGCGTCGGGAATACGTGCAGAAGCTGGAGATCCTGACCGCGGCTGCGGTCGACGCCGGCGAACGGGACCGCTTCCTTGATCTGGTGGACCGGTTGCCCGAGCTTGATTCGGCAGCTGTGCGGGAGCTCAACCTGACAGCGACGAGCGGGGAACTCCTCGACACGGACGGCGCCGGCGTGGGCCTGTTCTAGGCGCCTGTCTCCAGCTCAGAAGCCGCAGCGCTCGGCGGCGCGAAAGAACGGCTCGGCGACCGCGGCTGCCCCGCGATAGACCATGTCGCTGGTCATTGGATGCGTACAGATAATGCGGGCGCCGGCTTCGATCGCCTTGACCATCGCATCCTCGATACCCTTCGGGTCGTCCAGCGAGCCGGAGCCGACGACGCGCCCGGTGTGCACGCCCAAGTCGGCCGCCTTGCGGAAGAGGGCGTGCATCGCGTCGTCCACCTCGGGCAGATTGCCCTCGCGCAGGATCGCATCGAACGGGCCGACGAAGCCGCAGGCCTTGTTGGGACCCTGCGCCGCCATCAGCTCGAGCACCTGATCGCGGATCGCGGTGTCGATGATGTACTCTTTGGTCTCAAACTGAATCCAGCCCTGGGTCTCGGTCTCGGAATCGCGCAGTTCGTGGGGCGTGAACATCATGTTGCGTTGGCCGTCCCGCACTGGGTAGCCGCCGCGGTCGTCCGGCGTGGCCTCACCCGGCACCGGGAAGTTGATCGACTTGTAGTAGGCCTGAGCCTCGGCCACGGTCGTACCGTATGGCCGCATGGTGGCGCGGGCGCCCATCTGGAAGGCGTCGCCATGCTCGCTGCGGGCCTCCCGCGGCAGCCGCTGGATGCCGAGAATGCCGAGGCGGTTGAGAATGGCGTTCTGGTCGCGCCCGAAGCGGCCCTCGATCTGCGAGTGCTCGGCGTCGGCCACGATCCAGGAGTAGCCGGCCTTGGCCCAGGCGAACACCTCGTTCTCCCGGAACTGGTGCACCGGAATGTCGTTGAACATGCCCAGGAACGGTGGCGTCTCGTCGACCGAAGCGCAACGGTCCATTCGCTCCTTGAGCGGATTGCGACAGGGGTTCAGGTAGTAGGCATACGCACGATTGGCAAATTCCTCCGCTTCGAGGGGTCGGCTGCCGCCGATAGCTTCGATGGCTTTCATGGTGGCTCTCTCCAGTCAGTTGCTCAGCCGTCGGGCGGGAGCGCCCCGGCCCGTTCGGCGATGATGTCGTAATTCTCGATGCGGCGGTTCTCGTCGAAGTTGAGGCTGTGCCGCCGGTATTCCTGGACGCGCTCCAGGTCGCAACGGGCGATGATCAGCTCGTCCTCGAGCGTCGTGGCCATGGCGACCACCTCGCCTGACGGCGCGATGATGCAGCTCTGGCCGATCTGCGCCACCCCCTCCTCGACGCCGGCCTTGGCCACGCCCACGACCCAGGTGCCGTTCTGGTAGGCGCCAGCCTGCATCGAGAGCAGGTTGTGAAAGTTGGCCAGGTGGCTGGCGTGCTCCAGGTCGCCGGCGTTGTCGGGCGTGTTGTAGCCCAGCAGGATCATCTCCGCCCCCTTGAGCGCCAGCACGCGGTAGGACTCGGGCCAGCGCCGGTCGTAACATATGCACATTCCGATGACGCCACCGAAGGCGCGCCAGGTGCCGAACCCCAGGTTGCCCGGCCTGAAGTAGAGCTTCTCCAGGTTCTGGTAAGAGTGGCCCTCCTGGTACTCGGCGTAGCCGGGCAGGTGGATCTTGCGGTACTTGCCGAGGATGCGGCCAGCACCATCTACCAGAATGGAGGTGTTGTAGCGATGGCGCGTGCCGTCCTCGATCGCCAGCTCGGCGTAACCCAGGCAAAACCCGATGCCGAGACGGGCGGCCTCGGCGAAGAGCACCTGCGTCTGAGGGCTCGGCATCTGAGTCTCGAAGTAGGCGTCGATCTCGGTTGGGTCATCCATGTACCAGTGCGGGAAGAAGGGGCAGAGCGCCACCTCGGTGAAGACGACGAGGTCGCACCCGCGGTCGTGGGCCTGCCGCATGAGATCCAGCAGGCGCGCAACCGTCTCTGCCTTGCTGGCGGTATGGGGGACCGGCCCGAACTGGGCGGCGCCGACGGTGACTATTCTGGGCATGGGAACTCTGGCAGCCTACCCGCCACCCATGGGACAGTTGCTCAGCAGGCAGCAGGCAGCACAAGAAGGCCGGGTCTTGCAGACCTCGGCGGCGTGGCGGACCAGCAACGCGTGGAACTGGTTGAAAAGATCGGGATCGGCCGGGAGTTTGTCCATGAACAGGCGCTGCAGCCGGTCGTAGGAGAGTTCTCCGGCGGCCATGCCGAGGCGTTCGACGATGCGCCGGGTGTAGGCGTCGACGACGAAGATCGGACGGTGGTCGGCGTAGAGCAGGATCGAGTCAGCGGTCTCAGGGCCTATGCCCGGCAGGGATAGCAGGCGCTTCCTCACGTCGGAAAGCTCGCCGGCGAGCAAGTTCGATGGCCTGCCGGCATGCCGCCCCAGGATGTAGCGGGCGAGATCGCGAAGCCGCCGCCCTTTCTGGTTGTAGTAGCGGGCTGGTCTGAGCAGGCGGGTCAATCGCCTGAGGTCGGCTCCCGCCACCTTGGATACGTCCATGACCCCGGCCGCTGCGAGTGCCTGCAGGGCCATGGTGACGTTGCGCCAGGCCGTATTTTGAGTGAGCACCGCTCCGACGATGATCTCCCACCGCTGTCGCTCCGTTAGGTCGGCGTTGCGTTGTTGCGGATCGTAGACCGGCTCGGTCCCTCCGGGTGGCGTCGTGGGCCACCAGCCCTGGGGGCCAAAGCGGTCGAGCAGAGCCTTGTAGAGCGGCAGTGGCTTGAGTGACGGAGTCGGCATTCCGGAAATCACTGGACAAGCCCGCCGTCGGTCAATCACCATCTGAAAATCTGGATAAGCTCAGCCGATGTGAGTAGATTGATGCCTTCCCGATTCTCCCGTTAAACACGCATGCTATAAGCGAAAGAGGAAACATACATGGCAGCAGACTCGACCTACAGGGCGGCCGCCATCGGCCGCACCGGCGCTGGAAACTACGGACACGGCCTGCACCAGCCCTTCGTGGATCTCGACAATATCGCTTTCGTCGCCATCGCCGACCCGGACGAAGAGGGGCGCCGCGAGCAGATGGAAGCGACCGGCGTGCAGAAGGGGTATACGGACTTCCGCGAGATGCTCGAAAAGGAAAAGCCGGACCTGGTCACCGTCGGACCGCGCTGGACCGATTGCCATCTCGAGATGGTGATGGCTTGTCTGGAGGCGGGAGCGCACGTGTATTGCGAGAAGCCGATGACGTGGAATCTGGCGGAGGGAGATCAGATCGTGGACAAGGCGCGGGGCACGGGAAAGAAGGTGGCGGTGGCGCACCAGGGGGCCTATCTGCCGCGGGTGCAGTCGGTGAAGAAAGAACTGGCGGCAGGTCGGATCGGGAAGGTGCAGGCCATTTACTCACACGGCAAGCAGGACCGGCGCGGCGGCGGCGAGGATATGATTGTGCTCGGGACGCATCTGTTCAATATGATGCGACTGTTCGTCGGCGACGTGGCGTGGATGTCGGCGCATATCACGCATGAGGGGCGCGATTTAGAGGTAGACGCCGTGCGTGAGGCAGGAGAGCCGGTGGGGCCGATCGCGGGCGATTGCGTCAATAGTTTTTTCCATTTCAAGAGCGGGGTCGCGGGCTTCTTCGACTCGCGGAAATTCGATGAGGGCGGCGGCAAGCGGATGGGGATGGAGATCGTCGGCAGCGAGGGGATCATCCTCTTGCGGGGCGGTGGCAGCGGGGTGGCGGCGTTATATCCGCACGCGGTTTTCGACCCGATGGATAGCGCGCAGACGTGGGAGGATCTCAACGAGGTAGCCGACGAGCCGCTGAGCACGGGCAACGATCTGGCGGTGGCCGACCTGATCGACGCGGCTGAACAGGGTCGCGAGCCGATCTCAAGCGCGGCCGATGCAGTGGCGGCGTTGGAGATGA
>CAYWBJ010000446.1:0-1615 GCA_964456165.1 uncultured Gemmatimonadaceae bacterium
GAAACAATTAAAAATGGCCCTCGGCACAGCAGCGGTTTCGCTGCTACCAGACGGCGCTCTACCAGCGCCCTACGGCCTGCGCACCTACCGGCCCGGCGACGAAGCAGCCTGGATAGATTTGCTGAACGCGGCCGGCTTTCCAAGTTGGGACCTGGAAAAATTCTCCTCCTATATGACCGCGCCCGAACGCCAGCAGGGCTCCTACCTGGTCGTCCACCACACTCGGCTGGTAGCCGCTACCTTCGCCTCGCAGCGCTGTCTCGAACCGCCAGCGGGGGCTCTGGACTACGTCATCTGCCACCCCGACCACCGCAACCGGCAACTCGGACGCGCCGTGTGCACCGCCGTTCTCAAGTACCTGGCCGCGCGCTCATACGAAACCATCACTCTCGCCACCGACGACTGGCGCCTACCGGCTATCAAGCTCTACCTCAACCTGGGATTCGAGCCCGTCATGAGCCGCGCCGACATGCCGCGGCGCTGGGAAAAAGTCTATCGACAACTCGCTGCCCAAAGAGAAGGATAAAATAGGGAGGACTGAAAGACAGCCCCAAAGCCGCGATCACAACACTTTCAAATTCGACCCGGCGCACCCACGCGCGCTCCTTTTCGCGGTCTCAGTCCTGTTTTTTCTGCGTTCCTTCTAACGGGTTAATACGTCCATCAACGCCTGGGCAATCACCAGGTGGCCGCTGTGATTGGGATGCACGGGTTCCGGACAGAAGCTCTCTGCGTCCCGATATTTCAGGTGCATCTCGAAAATATCCTGTAGCCGCACCAGCTTCGTATTGTATTTGACGCTCATCTTCTCCACTACCTCGATATAAAAGGGCAGCAGATCCAGCACCCGGCTGCGGTAGGTCTGCCCCGAGCGATCGGTAGAAATATAGAACGGCGAAATAAGCACCACCGGACAGTTCAGCTCGCTCTGGGTCAGGTCCAGCAATTCTTCGTAATTCTGCGCAAACAGTTCCGGACCGATACCGTCCTCAGCGCCCCGCAGATGACTGCTCAGATCGTTGATGCCAATCTTGAGAGAAAGCCGGTCCGGCTGGTGAAAGAGCACATCGTCGCGCCAGCGCTCCTTTAAATCAACAGTGCGATTGCCGCCGATGCCTTTGTTGAGGTAGCTAATTCTGTGAGCGGGGAAGCGCGCCGTGGCCAGTTCGGCAAATAAGCTAACGTAGCCGTTGCCCAGCGGCGCCTGTTCCCCGCGCCGCCCACAGTCCGTGATACTATCGCCGATGAAGAGCATGGTTTCGTTGTCTTTAATCCAAAAATTATCCATTTTCATTCCTCCTGGCCAAGGCCGCAGAAGCGGCGTACTATATCGTAGAGCACCCGGGTGGCGAACAACAGGTTTTCCACCGAGGTGCGTTCGTCGTGCCCGTGGACCAACATCATCTCCTCTTCGCCCGGCGCCTGGCGATAGGGCATAAAACCATAGACCTGAGTGTCGGGACGACGCGGACAGATGTGCTTGGCATCCGTCCCCCCGTTTGAAATTGCGGGCACTACCGTGGCCTCGGGGACATGCGTTCCCATTACCGCTACAATGGTCCGGTACAGTTCGGTATCCGCACCGGCTTCTAGGGGTGGGCTGTACTGATCCACC
>CAYWBJ010000447.1:0-1759 GCA_964456165.1 uncultured Gemmatimonadaceae bacterium
GTTCGAGCAGAATCGGGCGGTGGAAGAAGTGGCTCCGGAGGGTTTTTTGATGCAGTGGGACTTCAATTCGAATCGCGATCTGGCCACGGTATTGCCCATCGTAAAGAAGCTCGATAAGTCGCGGGTCGTGGGCTTTGTCGAGGATCCGCTGGTCCGTTCGGATGTCGAGGGTTGGCGGCGGCTGAGGGAGCAGGCCGAGGTGCCCGTGGTCATGCATGTGCCGATGCTCGGCGGCTTGCAGGAGATGGTGCAGGGGATGGCCGACGCCTTTATCATAGGCGAATATTGCGGTGGACTGGGAGATGCGTACGCGCGGGGTTTGGCCTATGGTAAGACTAATGTGCAGGCGGTGATTCAGTTGACGGGAGGGACGCTGACCAAGGCGATGGCGATGCATTTGGCGGCGGTGCTGCCGACGGCGGGGCATTCGATCAACCTCGACGATCAGTACGCCGAGGACGTGGTGAGGGAGCGGCTGGAAATCGTCGAAGGATGCTCGCCGGTGCCCGAGGGGCCCGGTTTGGGGGTTGAGGTGGACGAAGAATTGTTAAAGGGCTTGATCGGCCGGGAGGCGCCCGGGATGCCACGGCATGTGGGGGTGTTGAAGCTGCCCCAGGGGCACGTGATGTATAGCCCGTCGTTGCCCCCGATTAGCCAGCTGACGGGTTTCGCCGAGGGTACGATCCGCGGATTGGACTTCGAGCTATGGGAGGACGACGGAACGGTCGAGTTTGCGCGGGTCAGCGAGCGGTTGGAGCGAGAAGGACCATTTATCGAGGCTCACCAGAGCGTGTAGCCGCCGTCCATGACCAGATCGTGGCCGGTCATATAGGCCGAGGCGTCTGAGGCGAGGAAGACGGCGGCACCCTGGTAGTCGGCGGGGGTGCCGAGCCGGCCCATCGGAGTGTTGGCGATCCACGTGCTCTTCATGTCGTCTTCGGCGTGGGCGGTCATGGGGGTGAGGGGGTGGCCGGGGCTGATCGAGTTGACCCGCACTCCGCGCGAGGCCCACTCGGCGGCGCAGACGCGGGTGAGTTGGAAGGCGCCGGCCTTGGCAGTGTTGTAGTGCCCATGGAGCTGTGGCCGGTTGACGATGTGGGACGAAATCGAGACGATGTTGATGATCGAGCCGCAGCCGCGCTGGAGCATGACGCGACCCTCGGCCTGGCAGCAAAAAAACACGCCCTTGAGGTCGATGTCGAGGACTTTGTCCCAGTCGGTCTCGCTGATATCCTCGATGTGGCCGCGGATGGCAATGCCGGCGCTGTTGACACCGATGTCGAGCTGGTTCCAAGAGGTGAGGACGGTGTCGACGGCATTTTCGACATCGTTCCGGGCGGTGACGTCGGCGGCGATGGCCAGGCCGCGGCGGTCCATCGCTATGATTTGCTCACAGGTGTCGGCGGCCGCGGCGGGATTCTTGTCGACGACGGCAACATCGGCGCCGGCATAGGCCAGGCCAAAGGCGATGGCCAGGCCGATGCCGGACCCGCCGCCGGAGACCCGGGCTCAGCGGCCGGCGAGGGCGAATACGTCGAGAATACTCATCGCTTGAATTTGAGTTGAGAAGGTAGCCGTGTCAAAGTCCTGAACTATTGTTACCGTCGAGCCGCCAGGTGCGCGGGCCGGTGCCGATTAGCCGCTATGTTACTGCTCCCAGGCGCAAAAGCCGCCGTCCATGCTGTAGACGTCCACAAAACCCTGTTGCTGGAAATACGAGGTTCCGCTCTGGCTAGTGATGCCGTGGTAGCAGTAAATG
>CAYWBJ010000448.1:0-1560 GCA_964456165.1 uncultured Gemmatimonadaceae bacterium
CGCAGGCCCGGTCGCCGACGGTGGGGTTGACCCAGGGCACCGTGTCGTCGACGCCGGCCTCCGGGACGTACTGTCTGGCGGCGGGGTGGTGATAAGACAGGTGGGTGTAGCCGCCGACGAAACTGACCTCCAGCTGCCGCAGTGCCCTCATCATGCGATCCCACGCCGCCTCGCCGCCGGCCTCCTCGCAAACGGGGAAGAAGTCGGGATAGCGTCCCACCTGGGCCTGGAACCAGGTGAGCCCGACGCCCAGGTGGGAGGGATCGGTGCCGCTGGCCGCGAGCAGATCCGAGATTTGCGGCGCCACGGTGTCCAGGTGGTTGTAGATGCCGCGGGGGTAGCGGTTGCCGATCTCGTTCTCCGCGACCCAGCAGCCGGCATACAGGTCCAGCTCGCGCGCCCGTTCCGGCAGCCTGTCCCAGGTCAGTCCATCCTCCCCGAAGGCGCGCGAAAAGTGGCTTCGGTAGACGTCGGCGGTCTCGTGCCAGCCGCCGGCATGGGGGATCAGGAGCCATTCGTCGGTGGTGAACATGCTGCCCGGTTCCAGCGGCTGGAGCAGGAGGGCGCGCTGCTGCTCGCTCATCACCTCCTCGAAATGCCAGTAGCCGGACAGGTCGAAGAAGCGCAGCGCGGATGAGAGGCCGGTTGCGCTCTTCTGCCAGTCCAAACACCACTGGATGCCCTGGCGGTTGACGTAGGCGACCCCGATGCCGCCGCGCGAGCCGGAGTAGTCGGTCCAGCCCCACGCGTAGGTGGGCAGGCCGATGCTGGCGTGGGAGAAGTCTTCGTGGGAAGCGCCGCCGTGGCAGGGGAGCCAGACCTCCTCGGCAGCGCGATCGTCATCGCCGGTCAGCAGCTCGCCGCAACCGAAGCTGAGGCGAGTCAGCCAGAGCGGGCCGTTGTTAGCGATCTCCGCGCGGATCACGAAGTGGCTGCTGGCGGGCGCGAGCTCAATGGTGACCCCGATCCCGACGCCGGTGGGCGCGCGGGTGGCGTCGTCCACGAGCATCGGATACTCGAGTCGAAGCCGTTTGCCGCCGTCGGCCAGCGAATCGAACCGGCTGGTCATTTCCTGATGCGTGCCGGCTGCGATGCGGGCGCGTGACTGCGCCGGATTCTCGCGGCTGCCGACTGTCAGCTCGAAGAGCGCGGTGCCGTCGTCCTGCCCCTTGTGTTCGACCCCGGTGTCGAGTCCGCGGATGCGGCGGATGTGGCCATTGCCGGCTCCGACCGTCAGCTCGATCCGCCCGTTGCCCAGGCGGATTCCATCATCGCCGTGGTCAAGGTAGACTTCGGAGCGCACCGGGAGGTCACCCGAGGCTGCCGAAGCAGGTGGCATGCTGTCGGCGGGCCAGAAAGATGGCGCCAGGGTTACGGTACCGCGGGTCCGGGTCAGATCTGCGAAGCATAGACCGCGTCGACCAGTTCCATGGTCTTGATGCCGTCGGCGAAGCAGGTTTCCGGCTGCACGCCGCGACGCAGGCAGTCGACGAAGTGGACGCTGGTGTCGTAGCCGCCGAAAGCGCGATAGGCCTCCGTGGCGCCGCTGAACTCGAACGG
>CAYWBJ010000449.1:0-3313 GCA_964456165.1 uncultured Gemmatimonadaceae bacterium
ATCCTTATGGTCTCGAAAAGCGGCCTCCAGCTGAATGAAACGTGCCGGCACCTGCTATTCCTTGCCGCGCGCAATCTCCTCGCAGCGCTGTCGCAGAGCCTCGACCTCCTCATTCGAGAGCACGCGCGTGTAGGGCAGGAAGCCATTTCCCTGGAAAAATCTCTTTTGCTCGAAAGTCAGTACCATGGTCCTTTCCCGACGAGGTGCGTAAGAGGGCTGGGAAATGCAACCGGCCACAAAACACAAGGAGCGCCTTCTGCACAGCGGTGCAGCTTGCCTCCCACCAGTCCCCCGGGCTTCTGCTCAGACCAGAGCGGATTGGGGGTGGTGGTTTCGTATTCCTCGGTCACATTCGCGGATATGGAACCTTCCTCTTCCAGCAGGATGATCTTTGCTCCCGTGGTGCCGATGTCGATTCCCATCAGACTCATTTATTCCTCCCTCGGCTGCAGCTCAGGCTTTCGGCCTGCCCCGCACCGGGTACTGGGGATCGTTGAATCCCCAGCCCGTATGTTCCCCCGGAGGCACTAGCGAATCGATCTCGTCGAGTGCCTCCTGCGAGATATCCCATCCTAGGCAGCCTAGGTTGTCCTCGTACTGTCCCATCGTTCGCGGACCGACGATGGCCGAGGTCACGATGGGGTTGGCCAGGACCCAGCTCAGGCTGAATTGGGTCAAGGTCACGTCGTGGGCGCCGGCCAGCGGCACCAGCCGCTGCGCCACCTCGTAACTCTCCTCGCGGACCTCGGTGACCATCATCCTCGGGTCCTTGCGGTCGGCGCGTGACCCCTCCGGTGGCGGCCGGCCCGGGAGGTATTTGCCGGCGAGCACGCCCCGGGCGAGGGGGCTGTAAACCATCGCACCGACGCCGTGCTCCCGGCAGCACGGCAACAGCTCCAGTTCCGCGTCGCGGTTGACGATATTGTAGAGCGGTTGCACAACCGCCATGCGAGCGAGCCTGTTCCGGTCGCTGATCCAGAGCGCCTTCGCCAGGTCGTAGCCGTAGAAATTGGAGCAGCCGGCGTAACGCACCTTGCCCTGGCGTATCAGATCGTTCAGTGCCTCGAGTGACTCTTCGAGGGGGGTGTCGTAGTCGCGTCGATGCAGCATGTAGATGTCGATGTAGTCGGTGTCGAGGCGGCGCAGGCTGTTCTCCACTTCGTTGAGGATGTGGATCCGACTGTTCCCCTCGTCGTTCGGTCCGTCGCCGCGAGCGCCGAAGACCTTTGTCGCGATCACCACACTGTCGCGGCGACCGCGGACTGCCTTGCCGAGGATGCGCTCGGCTTCGCCGTCGTTGTAGACGTTCGCCGAATCGATGAAGTTAATGCCGTCATCCATCGCCCGATGGATGATGCCGATCGAATCCTGCTCGTTCGTCGCACCACCGAACATCATCGTTCCAAGGCACAACCTAGATACTTTGACTCCGGCGTTGCCGAGATTCCTGTATTCCATTCGTCACGGTCCAGGTTTCGTTGATCAAATTGTGGCGGCCAGAACCTCAACAGATGGCGTGTCAGGGGCAATGCCACGGACAATTGTCGTCTTCGCCAATTCGTCTTGCACCTGTGATCCTTGAGAAAACCAGTCCGATTCCCCAATATACCGGGCGCCTCACGCACCTCCGCTGCCTACCCTCGACGAGATGATTCGGGCAGTCGGGCGGCGGACCACGCAGGACAGCCGGCAAAGGAGACAGAATTGTGCCCGACGCCTCCCGAGAATCAGTTGTAATAACCGATCAGCAGGTCCGCTTCTTCAAGGCCTTCGGTTACCAGGTGTTCCCCGGTCTTCTCGCCGACTGCATCGACGAGATAATCGAAGCTTTCGAGGAAGTATGGCGCCAGCGCGGCAAGGGCCACAACAGTCAGCCGCATGACGGCTCTGAGCGATCGTGCATCGTACCTTTCCCCGATCAGCACCCGCGCCTGTGTGAATTGTTCGACGACCCGCGAATCAGTGCCGTAGCCGCGGCGTTGATGGGCGACGCATACAACCTCATGCCCAGCGACGGCAACTATTACGCCGGCGACACGCAATGGCACTCGGACGGCGCCGACACCGACATCCTCCACGTCAAGTTCGCGTTCTACCTGGACCCGCTGACGCGCGACACCGGATGCGTTCGCGTGATTCCCGGCAGCCACCGGTTCGGCGACCAATTCGCGAACACGCTGAGCGAAGACATTCGCAAGAGTGACGAGCACTGGGGGATCGACGGCTCCCAGGTCCCGGCGCAGGCCGTGGCGACGCAGCCGGGCGACGTGGTCGTCTTCGACCACAAGACGAAACATGCCTCGTTCGGGGGTAGCGGATGGCGCCGCATGTTCACGATGAACATGTGTCAGCGCTACCCGGAAGACCGGGTCCAGGAGCTCCGGGACTACCTGGAGGGCATCGTCAGGTTCTGGGTCGATCGCGCCTACGGTCCGATCATGATGGAGACCGCCGGTCCGGAGCGGATGCGCCACCTGGAGCAGGTGATGGCCAACGACGACCACATCGCCGAGCTCTCGCGCAAGGCCCGGGAGAAGATGGAGGAACCGTCTCGGGGGTAGCCCCCGCGGCTGCCGCCATCTGATATGAAAACGCTGCTGGACGGAAAATCGGCCCTGATAACCGGCGGCGCCTCGGGGATCGGCCGGGCCGCCTGCCTGGCCTTTGCTCGTCACGGAGCGCGAGTCGTCGTCACCGATCTCGATGCGGAGGGTGGCGAAGAGACCCTCCGACTTCTCGAGACGCCCAGGAACGCCGACAAGCTGTTCATCAGGGCGGACATCAGCCGCGAAGAGGAAGTGGAGGCGCTGGTCGCAGGGTGCGTCGACGCGTTTGGACGGCTGGACTGTGCCTTCAACAACGCCGGCGTGCGCGCCGACGG
The DNA here is from genome assembly GCA_964456165.1 of uncultured Gemmatimonadaceae bacterium. Taxonomy (GTDB): domain Bacteria; phylum Latescibacterota; class UBA2968; order UBA8231; family UBA8231; genus CAYWBJ01. The sequence goes on from CAYWBJ010000449.1 coordinate 2,882, forward strand.
ACTCTCACCTATCAGCGAGCTCGCCGTCGACGAGTGGGACCGGCTGATGGCCACCAACCTGCGCGGCACCTTCCTGTGCCTGAAATCTCAGCTCCGGCAGATGAGTCGACAGGGCGGAGGGGCGATTGTCAACACCGCCTCCATCCACGGCCTCGTAGGAGCCGGACACGGAATCAGCGCCTACGTCTCCAGTAAGCACGGTGTCGTCGGCCTCACCCGGGCGGCAGCCCTGGAGTTCGCCGAGCAGGGCATCAGGGTCAACGTCCTGTGCCCCGGCCACACCGACACGCCCCTGATCGCCGATTTCCTCGATGACCCGGAGAGAGCGAAACAGCTGACGACGCAGTATCCGCTCGGCCGCATTGCCACCCCTGAAGAGGTGGCCGAGGCGGCCGTCTGGCTCTGCTCCGATGTCGCCAGCTTCGTCACGGG
>CAYWBJ010000450.1:0-24927 GCA_964456165.1 uncultured Gemmatimonadaceae bacterium
GCCACGGCTTTGCTGCGCCCTCGTTCAATGGCAGGACACATGCCTCTGGAGCATGTTATCGGGGTTCGAATCCCTGGGGCGCAGCCATTTATCGTCTGAGACCATCCAGATCTCGGGCGCAGAGAGGGCTCTCTAACCGAGAGCCCTTTTTTTTATGACGCAGGGATGGCGCAGCAGTCAGCGCATGGGCGAGCGAACGCTCGCCTGGACGCTGCTGGCCCCGGCCCTCCTGATTCTGGGTGCGTTCGGGCTGTTTCCGATCTCCTATGCCCTTTACGTGAGCCTGCACAAGTGGCGGCTCAAGCAGGGGGCTTTCATCGGGTTCGAACACTTCGAACGCGCCTTGGGCAAACCTGGGTCGGTAGTCCTGTTTCTGGTGGGTTTGCTCCTGTTGGGTGGGGCGCTGTGGGGATGGGGCCGGTGGCGGCGCCAGCTACCGGGCAGCGGCGCGGCCATGCTCGCCGGCGGCTTTGCCGCGGCCGGCATCTGGCTGACCGCGTCGGGGCTGGGCGGAATGCTCGAAAGCGGGGACTTCCGGCTCTATAACGGCTTCAAGGTCACCTTCTTCTACGCTGCCGGGACCATCCCCGTGCAGCTGGTTGTCGCCCTCATCCTGGCCAACCTGCTGTTTCACGCCTGGCGCGCCCAGGGCCCCTTCCGGGTCGTTTTCTTCCTGCCTTACGTGACTCCGGTCATCGCTTCGGCCGTCGTTTTCCGTACCATTTTCAGTCCCCATCCCTCGTCGCTGGCAAACCGGTTCTGGGCCCTGCTGGGTTTCGAGGATCAGCGGTGGCTCTATGAGAGCAAGTCGGTGGTCTACCTGGCGCTGACGCAGGCCGGCTTCGACAGCCCGGCCTGGGCAAACGACTATTTCCCCAGTCTGGCCCTGGTCTCGATCATCCTCTACAACATCTGGGTCTACATCGGCTACGACACCGTCATCCTGCTGGCTGGCCTCAGCGCTATCCCCGGCCACTACTACGAGGCGGCTAAGATCGACGGAGCAACCAGCTGGCAGGCATTCCGCCACATCACCCTGCCGCTGGTCTCTCCCACCCTGTTCTTCCTCTCCATCGTCGCCGTGATCGGTACGTTCAAGGCCTTCAACCACATCTACATCATGCGCACGCCCGGAGCCCGGGACAGCGTCGATGTAGTGAGCATCGCCATTTTCGACCAGGTATTCGAGAATCATAACGCCGGCTATGCGGCGGCGATGGCTTTCGTGTTGTTCGTTGCGATCTTGGTCCTGACGCTGCTGCAGAAACGGCTGCTCGAGCGGCGGGTTTTCTATGGCGGGTAGGGCAACGGCACAGACCGCCAACCGCTGGCACCGCGGTTTGGTCTATGCCTGTCTGGCGGCTGGCGCCCTGATCGCGGCCGTGCCCTTCATCTGGATGGCGCTCGCTTCGGTCATGACCCGTTCCGAGACCCTGCGCCGCGTCTTCTTTCCCTCCGAAATCATGTGGGACAATTACCGCCTGGCCTGGGAAGAGGCGGACTTCGGTCTCTACTTCCAGAACTCGCTCATCGTCGCGTTGCTGACGGTGGCCGGAACCCTGTTGCTCTCGCTGCTGGCCGCCTATCCGCTGGCACGCATGCGGTTTGCCGGCTGCGACCTGGTCTTTGCCGGCATCCTCGCGACCATGATGATCCCGGAGACCGTGACGATGGTGCCCAACTTCCTGACCATCACCTGGATCCATCAGCTCAGTCCGATTCCCTGGCTGGACAGCTGGCCAGCCCTGACCATCCCGTTCATGGCCAGCGCCTTCTGCATCTTCCTCCTGCGCCAGTTTCTAAGGGGCCTGCCGGCCGACCTGTGGGATGCCGCACAGATCGACGGTGCCGGCCACGTGCGGTTCCTGTTCCAGATCGTCCTGCCCCTCTGCCGCGCGCCCCTGCTGACGGTCGGGATGTTCACGTTTATAGGTTCCTGGAACGCGCTGGCCTGGCCGCTTCTGGTGACCTACACCCCGACCTGGCGGCCCATCGCCGTTGGGCTGCAGCAGTTCGTGAACGAGGCCGGCGCCGAGGTTCACCTCCAGATGGCGGGCGCGGTTATTGCCACATTGCCCGTATTGGCGCTCTATTTTCTAATCCAACGCGAGTTCACCGAGGGCATTTCGATGTCCGGCATGAAAGGGTAGGCATGGCCACGAGGCAGATTCTGGCGGTGACTGTCCTCGCGCTGTTGTTGCTGCAGGGCTGCGGCCGGCCCGATGACGGCGATGGCGATGGTTCCGACGGTCGGAGCGCGGGGCTGGAAACAGGTGCGACGCTGGAGACCGTCGATCCGGGCGGCCAAACGGTGCGCTTCTGGTACCAGCACACCCGCCGCCGCGAGGACGAGCTCCAGCAGATGATCGCCGACTTCAATGCGACCAATGGCCACGGTATCGAGGTGATCGGTGAATATGCCGGCAGCTACGGCGACATCTACAACAAGATGCTGGTAACGCTGCAGGGCGGGTCGTCGCCGAGCATGGTCGTCGCCTACCAGAATCAGGCGCTGGCCTACTACGAGGCGGACGGCATCGTCGATCTCAACCCCTATATGGAGTCGGAAAAGTGGGGGCTGACGCCGGGGGACCGGGACGACTTGGTGGCCGCCTTTCTGGCCCAGGACAACGTCGACGGCACGCAGATCGGTTTCCCGCCCAACCGCTCGCTGGAGACCCTCTACTACAACGCCGACTGGCTGGCGGAGCTGGGCTACGACGGACCCCCGCACACCTGGTTGCAGTTCGCTGAGATGTGCCGCAGGGCCACCGCGCAGCCGTTCAGCAGGGCGGTGACTGGTGCTCACAGCCTCGGCTTCTACATGGATGCCGATGCCAGCCGTCTGGCCTCCATGGTGTTCAGCCGGGGCGGCCGGCTGGTCAACGCGGAGAATACCGCCTATACGCTCGACAGTCGCGAGGCGCGCGAGGCCCTCGTGCTCATGGCCGAACTGGCGGGCGAAGGGGTCGTGCGGCTGGTGGGCGAAGATTACGGCGATCAGACCGCCTTCTTCCGCGGGGAAGTGCTGTTCGTGCTGGGCTCGACCTCGGGGCTGCCCAACTTCCGGCGCGGCATCGAGGATGCCGGCGGCAGCTTTGCGTGGAGCGTGGTTCCCCCACCCCACGGCGCCGGTCCGCCGGTGGTCAATGTCTACGGGGCCAGCATTTCGATCTGTCGTACCACGCCGGCGCAGCAGTTGGCCGCCTGGCTATTTCTACGTTGGTTTACTGGGCCGGAGCAGCAGGCCCGCTGGGTGCGGGCCAGCAATTACTTCCCGGCCCGCAAGAGCGCGGCCGCCGGACTGAGCGACTATTTCGCACAGAACCCCGGCTTCGGCAAGGCCTACGCCCTGCTCGACTACGGTCGTTCGGAGCCGGCGATGGCCGGCTACCAGCAGGTGCGGAGGCTCATGGCAGACGCCATCGTAGAGGTTATCGACGGCGCCGAAGTCGGTCAGGTCCTCGAGCGTTTGCAGCGCCGTGCCAACGACACGCTGAAGGATTATTGAAGCGGCGGTGGGAAACCGCGAGAGCAGTGATGGAGATGGCGAAATGAGTGTCGCGAGTATGGAGGTTGACCTGGCCGTCATCGGGGCCGGACCGGCCGGGCAGAAAGGGGCCATCCAGGGGGCCAAAGCCGGCAAGAGGGTGGTCGTCATCGACCGGCTCGGGCTGCTCGGCGGCGCCTGCCTGAACCAGGGTACCATCCCGTCAAAGACACTGCGGCGAGCGATCCTGGATCTGACCGGCTACCTCCAGTCGGCCTATTACGGTCAGGCTCGTCGCAGCCGCGAAGAGGTGTCTATCTCCGATCTCACTTTCCGCGTCAACAAGGTGATCGAGGACGAGAACGCGCTGCTGCAGGAACAGTGCGCGGCCAACGACGTGCTGACAGCCTACGGCACCGCCCGGTTCGTCGATGCCAATACCATCGAGGTCGTCGACTCCGAGGAGCAGGTGAGCCACCGCGTCAGCGCCGAGAAGGTGCTGATCGCCACCGGATCGCGGCCGCGGCATCCGATTGACATACCCGATGATGGGGAGTTGTTCGTCGACTCCGACGAGGTCTTCCGCCTGAAGGCGCTACCCAAGTCGCTGCTGGTGCTCGGTGCCGGCATCATCGGCTGCGAGTATGCGACCATGTTCGCGGCGCTGGGGATAAACGTGATCCTCGTGGAGCGGCGTGGTACCATGCTACGCATGCTGGACCGCGAGATCGGCGAGCGCTTCGCCCAGTATACCGAGCAGCTAGGCGTCGATATACGGCTGGGCCAAGGGATCGACGAGATCGTCAAGAACGAAGATGGGCTGGCCGAAATCCGCTTCGCCAATGGCGAGACGGTGGCGGCCGAATGCCTATTCTACTCTATGGGAAGAGTGGCCAACGTCGACAGCCTTAACCTGGTAGCGGCCGGCGTTACCCTCAACGACAACGGCAACATTGTCGTCAACCCCCTCTTCCAGACCGCGAGCCCCAACATCTATGCCGCAGGTGACGTCATCGGGCCGCCGGGGCTGGCTTCCACGTCGCTGGAGCAGGGGCGTCTGGCGGTGCGCAACGCCTTCCTGCTCAAGAGCCATCACTTCCCCGAGTTCTTCCCATACGGCATCTACACTGTTCCGGAGATATCCAGTGTCGGGCCCACCGAGGAGGAGTTGCAGGAGCAGGGGGTGCACTACGCGATTGGGCGGGCCACCTACGGCGAGATTGCCCGCGGGCCCATCGCCGGAGACACGACCGGGATGTTCAAGCTCATCTTCCACCATGAAACGCTGGAGTTGCTCGCCGTGCACATCATTGGACGGGAGGCTACCGAGCTAATCCCGATCGGCCAGATTGCCATGAACTTCAAGGCCCGGGGCAGCTACTTTGTCGACAGCATTTTCAACTACCCCACCTTCGCCGAGGGTTACCGGGTGGCAGCGCTCAACGGACTCAACAAGGTCGGTAGGGCCAGCGACGAGGGCCAGTAGGACAATTAGCCGTGAAGGACCGGGAAATTATCGAGCGCTGGCGCGCAGAGCCGGCCCCCCTGCTGGCCGTCCTGCACGCCTTTCACGACCGCGACGGTTACCTCAGCGACGACGCGTTGCGCGTGGTGGCGGCTGGGCTGGGCATGCCGCTGGCCGAGCTCTACGGCACCGTCTCGTTCTACCATCACTTCTCGCGGGCGCCGGGAGGATTGCATGCTCCACGGGTATGCACCGGCAACGTCTGTTGCCTGCGCGGCGGCGACGAGTTGCTCGCCAGCCTCGAGAGCGAGGGGGCCACGGCGATGCCATGTGCCGGGCGTTGCGACGTGCCGGTCCCCGTGCTCCGGGAGCATGTGGTGTTGGCCGGGACGGCGGGTTCGCTGCTGCCGGCGGCCTCGCCGGTGCCGGATCCGAATCCGGGAGACCACGAAGAGTGCGTTTTCGCTGGGATTCGAACGCCGGGACGAAGCGAATTGGCCGGTTACCGGGCCAGCGGGGGTTACGTCGGCCTCCACCGGGCCTTGCAGGGGGCGCCCGAGCAGGTTCTCGAGACGGTTACCGAGAGCCAGCTGGCCGGACGTGGCGGAGCCGGTTTCCCCACCGGAGCCAAGTGGCAGGCGGTCGCCGATGCTCCGGGAGCACCAAAGACGATCGTGTGCAATGCCGACGAAGGAGAGCCGGGTTGTTTCAAGGATCGCGCCATCATGGACCTGGACCCTCACGCGGTGGTGGAAGGTATGGCCATCGCCGCGTATGCGACCGGGGCCACGCGCGGTTTCATCTACCTGCGTTACGAGTATCCCGGCACCCTGCAGACGCTGAGCCGGGCGGTGGCCGAAGCGGAGTCGGCTGGCCTGCTCGGCAAGCGCATCGGCGGCACCGAATTCGAGTTCGAAGTGTACATTCGGCGCGGTGCCGGCGCCTACATCTGCGGCGAGGAGGGCTCTCTGCTCAACAGTTTGGAAGGCAAGCGCCCGTTGCCCCGCAACCGGCCCCCTTTCCCCGTCACCCACGGCTTCGAGGACCTGCCGACGGCGGTGAACAATGTCGAGACGCTAGCCTCGGTGCCCCAGATCATGAGCCGGGGACCGGCATGGTACCGCGACCTGGGTCTTGGCGACAATGCGGGCACCAAGATCATCAGCCTGTCCGGGGATATCCGGAAACCGGGCAACTACGAGGTGCCGCTGGGCCTGCCGCTGGCCACCCTGCTGGAGGACTGGGCCGGCGGGCCGGAGCCGGGTCGACGGATTCAGGCGGTCACGATGGCCGGCCTGTCGGGCGGCTTTCTCGCCGCCGGCGACCTGGCGGTCGATCTCGACGAGCCGAGCATCCGCGGCGTCGGCTCGTTCCTCGGTGCCGGCGGCATCATGGTTTTCGACGATCGCCGCAACATGGTCGAGATGGCGCACAACGCTATGGCGTTTTTCGCCGAGGAATCGTGTGGCAAGTGTTTCCCCTGCCGCATCGGCACACAGCGCCTGGCCGAGCGTTTGGCCGGCGCATCCGGACCAGGCGATGAGAAGGCCTGGATCGCCGAGGTGGAGGATATCGGCAATACCATGATGGCCACCAGCGCCTGTGGCCTGGGTATGGCCGCCCCGCACGTGACCCGCAGCCTGATGAGGTATTTCCCGGACCAGGTGAGAGACCACCTGGGCTGAGCCAGCCACCCGAGGAGGCGACATGACGACGAACCATACCGGATCGGAAACGGCGACCTTATCGGCGCCGACCGCCACCCTCACTATGGACGGCGAGGAGGTAGCTTTCACCCCGGGCGAAACCGTCTATGAGGTGGCCAGCCGCCAGCAGCGGGAGATTCCGACACTGTGTTATGACCCGCGCCTCGAGCCTATGGGCGGCTGCCGCCTCTGCGTCGTCGAGATCGAGGGCGCCCGCACGCCCGTGGCCTCCTGCACTGCCGCCGCCGCCGCCGGCATGGTCGTGCGCACCAAGACCGACCAGATCGAAGCCCACCGGAAAGTGCTCCTGGAGCTGGTGGCTTCCGAGAACCGCGAGGTGGACGTCGATCCCCTGCGCGGTTATGCCTCGCAGGAGCTGGGTCAGCTGATGGACCGCTACCAGGCCCGCAGCGGTCGCTTCGAGGGCGCCCAGTCGGGCCGCAGCTACCAGGAGGACGACAACCCGTTCATCCTCCGCGACTATGACCTGTGCATCTCCTGCTACCGCTGCGTCCGCGTCTGCGCAGAAGAGGAAGGGGATCACGCCATCAACATCACCGGCCGCGGCTTCCACACCCAGATCAGCACCGAGTTCAACAACATCCTTAAGGACTCGGCCTGCACCTTCTGCGGCCAATGTGTCCAGACCTGTCCCACCGGAGCGCTGGCCGACAAGAAGGCCCTGCGCGCTGCGGCAATCCCGGGCGAGGTGGAAAAGACGCGGTCGGTCTGCCCCTACTGCGGCGTCGGCTGCGCGGTTGATCTGCTCACCAAAGAGGACCACCTTGTCGGCGTGCATCCGGCGATGGACGGGCCCGCCAACCAAGGGGCGCTCTGCATCAAGGGGCAATTCGCCTTTGATTTCGTCCAGCATGCCGACCGCCTGGCGCAGCCACTGGTGCGGCGGGAGGACGGCGAGTTGCACGAGACCGACTGGGACGAGGCCCTCGATCGGGCGGCGGCGGGATTTCGCAAGGCCTTCGATCAGCACGGACGCCACAGCATCTACGGCGTTGCGTCAGGACGGGCGCCCAACGAGGCGGCCTATCTGATGCAGAAGTTCATCCGGGCCGGCTTTGGCACCCACCAGATAGACAACTGCAGCCGTGCCTGACACGCCCCCACGGTTGCCGGTCTGGCAGCCACGATCGGGCGCGGGGCCATGTCCAATCCCCTGGAGGACATGGAAAAACCGGATGTCATCTTCTGCATCGGCACCAACATGCCCGAGTGCCACCCGGTGGCGGCGACGCGGTTGAAGAAGGCGCTGGCCCGGGGGGCGAAGATGATCGTGGCCGATCCGCGCCGCATTCCGCTGGCGGAGATGGCTCACCTCCATCTGCCGATCCGGGTGGGCTCGGACGTGGCGCTGTTACTGGGGATGGCCCACGTCATCGCCCGGGAGGGCATGGTGAACGAGGGGTTCGTCGCCGAGCGCACCTCCGGCACCGAGGACTTCCTCCAGCACGTGCAGCAGTTCACGCCGGAGTGGGCGGAGACGATCACGGGGGTGCCGGCAGCCGACATCGAGACGGCTGCGCTGTGGTACGGCGGCGCCGACAAAGCCGGGATCTACTACACCCTCGGCGTCACCGAACACATCTGCGGCGTCGACAATGTCCAAAGTCTCTGCAACCTGGCGCTGATGACCGGCAACCTGGGGCGCGAGGGCACCGGCATCAATCCGATGCGGGGACAGAACAACATCCAGGGCGCCGGGGACGCGGGAGCGGTTCCATCTAACTATCCTGGTTTCCAGCCAGCCTCCGATCCGGTCAGCCAATCCCGGTTCAAGGCGCTTTACGGCAAAGAGATCGAGTGCGAGAACGGCATCACGAAGGTTCAGGCCCTCGAGCGGGCGGGCGAGCAGATCAGGGCGATGCTCATCGCCGGCGAGAACACTGTGGTCTCCGACCCGGACCGCAAGCACTGCGAGCGCGCCCTGCGCAGTCTCGACCATCTGGTGGTCATCGACATCTTCATGACCGAGACTGCCCAGCTGGCTGACGTGGTGCTGCCGGCCACCGCCTGGGCCGAGACCGACGGCTCCTGCACCAACACCGAACGGCGGGTACAGCGGCTGCGGGCGGCGGTGCCGCCACCGGGCGAGGCAAGACCGGACTGGTGGATCGTCAGCCAGATCGCCCGACGCCTGGGCTTCTCCGGCTTCGAGTTTGCGGCGGCGGCGGAGGTGTTCAACGAGGAGTGCGCCGTCTCGCCAATCTATGCCGGCTTGGACTGGGACCGCATCGGGGACGGTGCCTACCAGTGGCCGGTGCCCGATCGGGACCACCCGGGCACGCCCTTACTACACGAGGGGGAGTTCAAGATCGGCCGCGGACTGATGAAGGTGATCTCGTACCGCGACCCGGCTGAGACTATCAGCGAGCAGTTCCCGGTCTGGCTAACGACGGGACGACGGCTGCAGTCGTACCACACCCGGACCCAGACTGGGCGGGCGCATGGCCTCGACTATCTGCTGCCCGAGGAGCGGCTGGAAGTGCATCCGGAGGACGTCGTGGCGTGGGGTCTGGAAGAGGACGGGTGGTGCACGATGTCCAGTGCCCGGGGCAGCATCTACATCAAGGTCGCAGCCACGGCGCGTTCGCCACGTGGCACGGTGTTCGCAAGCTTCAGCTTCGACGACGTGCCGGTGAACGTGCTAACCGGATCGGGTTACGACCCGATCACCTACACGGCCGAGCTGAAGGTCTGTCCGGTCCGCTTGGTGAAGTCGGCCGGACCCGGCGGTTGAAGGGGGCCCTTACCCGCTAGTGATGATGGCCCCCGGGGCCGTGGACGTGGCCGTGGTCGAGCTCAGTGGCGGTGGCCTCGCGGACCGACACGACGTTAACGTCGAAGTGCAGGGTCTGGCCAGCCAGCGGGTGGTTGCCATCGACGGTGACCCGATCTCCCTCAACGGCGACGACCGTGACGATGCGGGACTCGTCGTCGTCACCCGAGGCTTCCAGCTGCAGGCCCACCCGCAGGTCTTCGATCTCGGCAAAGCTCTCCTTGCCCAGCGTCTGCACTAGTTCCTCATCCCGCTCGCCGTAGGCCTGCGCTGCCGCGATCGCCGCCATGAACTGGTCTCCGGCTCCCTTGCCCTCCAGATGCTGCTCGAGTCCCGAGATCAAATTACCGGTGCCGTGGATGTAGGCGAGCGGATCGCCGCCGTCGGAGCTGTCGAGGACCTCGTCGTCGTCATTGGTAAGGGTGTAGTGGAAAGTCGCCACCTTCTGACTCGAGATCTGCATGGGAGTCCTCTGTGTTTGGGGTGGAGCCATCGGGAAGTGGAATAGGGCGGCTGCGAAGCGGAACCGAATTGCAGCCACTATCGATGGCTGCCCGAGTCTACGGACTCGGGCAGCTATGTCAAGGAAGCCGGCCAGCGGCGCGGACCCGGCTGTCAGTACCCGGAGAACACCTCGAGCTTGATGTTGCGGAGCCGCAACTCGGTTCGCAGCAGGTGGTTGAAAGAGGCCACGCAATCGAGGGAGCCGGCCACGAACCACGTGCGCTCGGTGTAGTCGGGGAACTGGGCCCGAATTAAGTCGCGTCTGTCCGTCCCCGATGGCCGGCGCGGCCAGCTGCCGGTCCGTCAGCTACTTGAGGATGCCGACGAAGGGCGTGACCCCGATGCCGCCGCCAACGAGGGCGACCTTGGCGAGGCGCAAAGCCCTGGACGCCACCAGGGCGAGCCGGTCCCGAAACGCAGGAGGAAAAGAAACCGGTGGTGGAACGATGGCCGCGGCTGCAGGTGTCGACGGTTGGTACCTGCCACGGGACGCTGTGTTGGAGCACAATCTCCTGCCCTCGGCTTTGGTGGCTTCGGCCGCATTCTATTCACATCAGCAGCACCTTGCACTAACTTCTTACAGTGTAAGCATGTTCAGCGGCAACTCTTGAGCGGTCCTACCATCGCATCCGAACGTGCCCGATAACCGCAAGGAAGCCTCACCGATCGAGGTGGCCGCGCTGATGATGGACGCGGTCTGCACCCCGTCTGACCGCGAGGAGGACGCGCTGCGCGAGCTTGCCGCGCACCTGCAGGTGCCGCTGGAGACCATCCAGAACGAGTTGTTCTATCTGCGGGCTTTTGCCGTTGACTTCGTGATCTCGGTGACGATGCCGGAATCGCCGGAGAAGAACGCGGTCGTGGAACGCTACAACGGACACTGGGGCCTGATCGGGAAGGAAGCCGGCGAGGGGGTGCTCGAGGATCTGGAGCTGCGGCTGCGGGCCTACGCGGAGGCGGTTTCCGCGTCGTCGCCCAATCCCGAAGGTCTGCGCGGACTGGTGGGCAAGGTATTTGCCCAGATCTGCACCGCCGACGTTAACCTACCAGGACGCGCTAGCGGGGAAGAGCTCGGCTTTCTCGGGGGGGCGATGTTCGCGGCCCTGTTCGACGAGATGGCGGACCTCTTCGACAACGTTGACATCGTAATCCCAACCTCGTCGTAGACGCGGCCGGCCGGCCGCCTACTGGCGCCGGGCGACGGAAACCAGGTGGGTTTTGCCCTGCTTCACCTTCTCGTAGTTGCCGAACACCTCCGCAAAAGTGCGTTTGACGTAGTCCTTGAGACCGGCAATGGTCACGACGTAGAAGCTGCCGCCGGGACGCAGGTGCTCGCGCGCTCCGTGCATGATGAGCGACAGCATCTCGTTGCCGGCCTTGGCCGGCAGGTTGGAGGCGATCGTGTCGAAGCGCATGGGCGGTACCTGGGAGAAGCCGTTGCTGAGGTAGACGCGGCAGTTGGTCAGTCCGTTGACCTCGGCGTTCTTGCGGGCGTAGTCCACGGCCACGAAGTCCCTGTCGACCATGTGGACCATCCCCTGCGGGCAGAGACGAGCCAGCGCCAGCCCGATCGGACCGAAGCCACAGCCCAGGTCCAGACAGGTGGCGTCGGGAGCGGCGGCAATCCGTTCGATCAGCAGCCGCGAGCCGGCGTCCACGCCCTTGGGATTGAACAGGCCCCAGGTGGAGTGGAAACGAAGGGATTGTCCCCGCACCTGCGCCTCGAAAACGATGTCCTCGCGCAGCTTCCTGAGTTGCTCTTCTTGCATCCTTCGCCTCGTCCTCGCAAAATACGCCGATGAAGATAAACAATCACCGCCTGGATGCTGACCGCGCCGGCCACCTGGAATCCCCTAATCAGGGAGGACCCTACGCCGCCGGGGCGCTGGACACGGTCATCATCCACTACACCGCAGGCGCCACCGCGGCCGAAGCCATCGACATCCTCTGCGACCCGCTGCGCGAGGTCTCGGCCCACCTGGTCGTCGACCACTCCGGGGCGTTGACCCAGCTGCTGCCCTTCGACGTGATCGGCTGGCACGCCGGCCAGAGCCGCTGGGGGGAGCGGGAGAGCCTCAACCGCAACTCGGTCGGCATCGAGATCGTCAACGCCGGCCAGCTCGAGGCCCGGGACGGCTACTTCGCCAGCTGGAAGGGAGACGCGTATCACGCAGCCGAGGTGGTTGAGGCGGTGCACCGGCACCAGACCGAGCCCACGTTCTGGCACCGTTTCACCGAGGCGCAGGTCGACGTGGTGGAGTCGGTGTGTGCGCTGCTGGTACGGGAGTACGGGATAATCCACATTCTCGGCCACGACGAGGTCGCCCCGGGTCGCAAGATCGATCCCGGGCCGGCCTATCCGCTCGACCTGCTGCGGGCGCGGGTGCTGCCGGCACCGCCCGTGCTGCCAAATACTGGGGCTTGAGCGGGGGCCGGCCGGAACCGGCTTGAACAGTACAGACGGCGGCGGTAGATTCACGAAAGCCTGCGGCCGTTTCAACCAGAGAGGAGGACCATGGGCATCTCCACGCCGTGCCTCGCCGCCAGGATCTCGGCCTCTATCGCACTGCTCGCGCTGGTGGTCACTGCCACGAGTGCCGCCGCGGAATGGCCGCACTGGCGGGGCCCGCTGCAGACTGGTGTTTCACCGGCGCAGGGTCTGCCCGACTCGTGGTCGGTGGAGGGCCTCCGACCACTCTGGCGGCGTGACTTCAGCGGGCGCTCCACCCCTGTCGTCATGCGGGGCCTGGTCTACGTCATCGGCCGCGTCGGCGAGGGGATCACCGAACAGGAGCGGGTGGCCTGTTACGTGGCGAGCAACGGCGAGCTGGTCTGGGACCACCGCTTCAACGTGTTCCACACTACCATCCCCTACAATCGGGTGGGCTGGGCGAGCCTGGCCGGCGCCCCGGAAACCGGCAAAGTATATGCCCATGGAGTGCAGGGCATGCTCTACGCCTTCAGCGGTGATGGGGAGGTGGTCTGGAGCCGGTCGCTCACCGAGGAGTTCGGACGCATCTCCGGCTATGGCGGGCGCACCCACACCCCCTTCGTCGACGGCGACCTGGTAATCGTCAGCTACCTGAATCTCGGATGGGGGGAGCAGACCGTCCCGCGCCACCGCTACTTTGCCTTCCACAAGCGCACCGGCGACCTGGTCTGGGTGGCCACACCGGGCGGGCGGCCCCTCGACACCACGTACTCGACACCGGTAGTGGCGATGATCGACGGGCGGCGCCTGCTGATCGCCGGCAATGCCGACGGTGGTGTCTACGCACTGGAGATAGCCACCGGGCGGACACAGTGGTCGTTCATGCTCAGCAAGCGCGGTATCAACTCGTCGGTGGTGGTCGACGGCGACAGGGTCTACGCCGCGCACAGCGAGGAGAACCTCGACAACACCGTGATGGGCCGCGTGGTTTGTTACGACGCGACCGGCTCGGGTGACGTGACCGGGTCCCACGAGCTGTGGCGGGCGGACGGACTCCAGGTCGGCTACACCTCGCCGGTGGTGCATGCCAACCGCCTCTACGTCGTCGATAACTCCGCCAACCTCCACGCCCTTGATGCGGGCACCGGCGAGTCGGTGTGGCAGACCAGCATCGGCACGGTTGGCAAGGGGTCGCCGGTGTGGGCAGACGGCAAGCTCTACGCCACCGAGGTCAACGGCAGGCTGAGCGTGATCAGCGCCGGCACCGGGGAGGGCGAGCTGCTCGACCGTAGGGAGATCACCACCGTCGAGGGCCGGCCAGCCGAGATTTTCGGCTCTGTCGCGGTGGCCTACGATCGCATCTACCTCGCCACGGAAGAAGGCGTCTACTGCCTCGGCGACCCGGAGCAACCTTTCTCGCTCGGCCGGAAGACAGTTCCCGCCTTCGTCGAGCCTGCAGGGAGGGACGAGGCGATCACCCTCAGGGTCATTCCGGCCGAAGTGCTCGCCGCCCCGGGGGATTCGCTCGCCTTCCAGGTCCGTGGGTACGACGACAAGGGCCGGGAGCGCGGACCCGTCGTCGCGGATCTCTCCATTGCAGAGGCCGCCGGCCGGGCTGCCGGCGAGTGGATCGTGCTGGATGGGGCGGGCACAGGCTGGGCTGGGCCGGTCGAGGCACGGGCTGGGGGCCAGGCGGCCACCGCCCGGATCCGGGTCGTGCCCGAATTGCCGTGGTCCGAGGACTTCGAGGCGGTGGCCGAGGGCGCGAATCCGCCCCACTGGGTGGGTGCCGGCAGGAAGTTCAGGGTCGTGGTCGAGGGGGATGGCAAGGTGCTGCTCAAGCCGCCTGCGCCGCGCGGCCTGCACCGCTCCAACGTCTACCTGGGCGCCCCCGCGCTGAGCGGCTACACGATCCAGGCCGACGTGATGGGGCGGGTCAACAAGCGTAACCGACCGGACATGGGACTGATCGCCCAGCGTTACACGCTCGACCTCATGGGCAACCATCAGCGGTTGCAGGTGCGTTCCTGGGCCGCTGAACTGCGCATGGCCAAGACCGTCGATTTTGCCTGGGCCCCGGACACCTGGTACACGATGAAGATGAAGGTAGACCTGGAGCCGACGGACGACGGCCAGATCGCCCTGGTCCGGGGCAAGGTATGGCGGCGGGACGAGCCGGAGCCGGAGGCGTGGTCTATCGAGGCCACCGATCCGCTCCCCAACCGCAACGGCAGTCCGGGGCGCTACGGCTACTCGGCCGCCGACATCTATTACGACAACATCAGGGTGTGGTGATGAATCTTGCCTCGCATATCAGGATGGCTAGTGGTGCAATGAAACGGATGACGCGTTGCACCGGCCGAGCGCTGGCCGCCTTCTGCCTGCTGCTGGCTCCGGTCCCGACGCCGGCGGGCGCGGCCGAGGGGCCGGCGCCTGATGAGGCGGCATCTGGCCAGGCCATGTGGGGATTCACCCCCGCTCGCAACCTAGTCTCAAACGAGAGGGGCCTGGCCGCCAGCTGGGACCCGAAGACCGGCTCCAACATCCGCTGGCGGGCCGCGCTGGGCTCCCAGACCTACGCCGGCCCCGTGATCATCGACGGCCGCGTCTTCGTCGGCACCAACAACCAGAGCCTGCGCAACCCGGAGCAGACCGGCGACCGGGGCGTGGTCATGGCCTTCGACGCAGCCAGCGGCCAGTTCCTCTGGCAGTCGACCCATACCAAGCTGCCGGCCGGCCGGGTCAACGACTGGCCGCAGCAGGGGGTCTGCTCGACCCCGTACATAGAGGGGGACAGGCTCTATTACGTCTCCAACCGCGCCGAGGTGGTCTGCGTCGACACCGAAGGCTTCCGCGACGGCGAGAACGATGGGCCTATCACCGACGAGAGAGCGCAGAGCGCTATCGACGGGGACCTGATTTGGTCCTACGACATGATCGGCGAGCTCAACGTGTTCCCCCACAACCTGGCCACCTGCTCACCCATCGGCGTAGACAGCCTGTTGTTCGTGATCACCAGCAATGGCGTCGACGAGGGCCACGTCCACATCCCCTCACCCTTCGCGCCCAGCTTCATCGCCCTGGACAAGCGCAGCGGCGAGCTGGTGTGGGAGAGCGCTGCACCCGGAGAAAGCATCCTGCACGGGCAGTGGTCCAACCCGGCCTACGGCGTAATCGCCGGCACCGCCCAGGTGAGCTTCCCCGGCGGCGACGGCTGGGTGTACGCTTTCGCGCCGGCGAGTGGCGAGTTGCTGTGGAAGTTCGACGGCAATCCGAAGGACGCGGTGTGGGAGCTGGGCGGCCGCGGCACCCGTAATGCCTTCATCTCCACGCCCGTGGTCTCCGACGGCAAGGTCTTCATCGGTGTTGGCCAGGACCCCGAGCATGGTGAGGGGGTGGGCCATCTGTACGCCATCGACGGCAGCGCGCGGGGGGATATCACCGAGAGCGGCCGGGTCTGGCACGCGGGCGGCGAGGCGTTCCACCGCACCCTGTCGACGGTGGCCATCGCGGATGGGTTGCTGTATGCCGCCGATTTGAGTGGGTTCGTCTATTGTTTCGACGTGGAGAGCGGTGAGAAGTACTGGACCTACGATGCTTTTGCGGCGATCTGGGGGTCGCCGCTGGTGGCCGATGGCCGGGTGTTCATCGGGGACGAGGATGGAGATGTGGCGGTGTTGAAGGCGGGGAGGGAACTGGAGTTGTTGTTCGAGGTCAACATGGGGAGTGCGGTGTATACTACGCCGGTGCCTAAGGATGGGGTGTTGTATATCGCGAGTCGGAATACGTTGTTTGCGATTGCTGAGCCTTAGTGCTTGAGGTGGGCATGGTCGGCAGTTCGCTCATTCGCGGCCGACGTACCGCGGCGCTGTCCCGCACCACAACACTTCGGGAATCCGCTCACCCGCCAACCCGGTCCACCTCCAACCTCTGTTCGTTATGATGTGATGCCCGAAAACCAGAATCACAACCTAACAATTGAGAGAGCGTGTCCCTCAACTCTGAGATAGCGAAAGCGAAAGATCGGCTCGATGCGCATGTGCGGGAGATGGTGTCCTGGCACTTCGATCCAGAGACGGGGTGTGAATTCTGGTTGGGGAAGGCGGAGGCCTGGGATTTCGATCCGCGCAAGGAGATCGGGGGGTACGGGGACCTGAAGATCCTCGGGCATTTCGAGGATGAGTGGTTGCGGGGGGGGCCGGTCAGGCGGTGGGTACCGCGGGGATTGGCGGATGAGCCGGTGTACGTGTTCGAGACGGGGGGGTCGACGGGGATTCCGAAGATGCGGGTCAACATCCAGGACTTCCAGGTCGACTACGAGCAGTTCTCCGAAACGTTGTCCGAGGAGGGGTTTCCGCGGGGGACGGACTGGTTGATGGTGGGGCCGAGCGGGCCGCGGCGGCTCCGGCTGGCGGTGGAGTACCTGGCGCAGATCAGGGGCGGGATCTGTTTCATGGTGGATCTGGACCCGCGCTGGGTGAACGTGCTGATCAAAGAGGGGAAACACCGGGAGCTGGAGGCCTACAAGGGGCACGTGGTCGACCAGGCGCTGAAGGTTCTCAAGGCGCACGACAATGTCCACTGCCTGTTCACCACGCCGCGGCTCTTGGAGGCGATCAGCGAGAAGGTTTCACTGGCCAAAGCCGGCATCCGCGGCATCTTCTGCGGCGGCACCGAGATGGACGCCCAGTTCAACCGCTTCGCGCGGGAGGAACTGGTGCCCGGCGTCGAGTTCGTGCCCACCTACGGCAACACCCTGATGGGGCTGGCCTGCTGCAAGCCCTTCGACCCGGCCGACGACTACGCCATCATCTACTACCCGCCGCAGCCGCGGGCGGTGATCGAGCTGGTGGATCCGGAGGACGCGGAACGCGCCGTCGACTACGGCGAGACCGGTCGGGTGATGCTGACGACGCTGACGCGGGAGTTCTTCATGCCCCGCTTCCTCGAGCGCGACGAGGCGGAACGGGCCGAGCCGATCCCGCGCTACCCGTGGGACGGGGTGCGCAACCTGCGTCTGCTGACCCAGCTGCAGGAGTCGGTGGTGGTGGGAGTCTACTGATGCTGCATCTGCCGGTGCTGCGCGGCGGCCGACCCTACCGGAGCCTGTCCCGCCGTACCCTGACCGACGTCGCCAGCGGCGATCCGGTCGCCGAGGTGAGCCAGGCCAACCGCGGTCTAATCGCCCGCGACCTGGCCCACGACGACGGCCGCCGTGCGCTGGACGCGTTGTCCCTGCCCGAGCTGCTGGGTATCTGCAGCGCGGCAGGCGACCTCTTTCTGGAGGCTGCTCTGCCGTTGGGCGACGAGGAGCAGAAGCCGGCTGACTATGTCGCTCAAGTCTCGGCCACCACCGGCCTGCCCCGGTCCCTGGCCCGCGCCAACATGGACAAGATCGCGCTGGTCCTGGCCAACATGGAGGCGGTTTTGGGCGGACTGACGCGAGGTCTGGACCTGGACATCCTCGACCGCGGCCACGGCCGGCAGAACGGTCGTCCGCTCAGCTATGTGCGCGAATGCCGTAGGCTAGGCGCCGTGCTGCCGAACAACTCACCCGGGGTCCACGCGCTCTGGCTGCCGGCGATCCCGCTCCGGGTGCCGTTGATCCTCAAGCCCGGCGGCGAGGATCCCTGGACTCCCTACCGCATCGCCCAGGCCTTCATGGCGGCCGGCTGTCCTCCGGAGGCCTTCGGATTCTATCCCACCGACTACGCCGGGGCAGCGGAGGTCCTGCTCCGGTGCGAACGCTCGCTGCTGTTCGGTGGCGACACCACAGTCGGCACCTGGAAGGGAGATCCGGGCGTGCAGCTGCATGGCCCCGGACGCAGCAAGATCGTTCTCGGCCCGGACGCGGTCGGCGCCTGGGAGGGATATCTGGATCTCATGGTGGAGTCGGTGGCGGCCAACGGGGGACGTTCCTGCGTCAACGCATCGGGGATCTGGCTTACCGGCGGTTCGGGCGAAGGGGCGCCACGGGATCAGGCCCGCGCCCTCGCCGGCGCCCTGGCTCGGCGACTCGCCGCGATCCGCCCGCGAGCCCTAGACGATCCGGAAGCCGGCCTGGCCGCGTTCTCGAACCCGGTGGTGGCTGAGCACGTCGCCGGGATGTTGCGCAGCCAGCTGCGTCAGCCGGGCGTTGAGGACGTGACAGCCCCCGCCCGCGGCGGCGACCTGCTGGTGCGGGCACACGGTTGTACCTTCCTGACCCCGACGGTCGTCCACTGCGAGGATCCGGATCACCCGCTTGCCAATACCGAGTTCCTGTTTCCCTTCGTCAGCGTCGTGGCCGTGGCGCGCCAGAACCTGGTCCAGACGATGGGACCGAGCCTGGTCGTCACCGCGCTGGGCGAGGAGGAGGAGTTGATAGGAGAGCTGTTGGCTGCGCCGACGGTAGAGCGCCTCAACCTCGGACCGATACCGACCAACGCGATATCCTGGGACCAGCCCCACGAGGGCAACCTGTTCGAGCACTTGTATCGCCAGCGCGCTTTCCAGCGTTGACCCCACTTCCCCAACCCATGCAGTCCTTCGAGTACAACCCCTGCGGTCGGGTTTTCTTCGGCGCCGGCGCCATCGCCCAGCTTGGCCCCGTAATCGCCGCGCAGCCGTCCGGCCAGGTGCTGCTGGTGACCGATCCAGGCGTGCGGGCTACCGGCCTGGTCGACACCGCGGCGGCGGCGGCGGCGGCCACCGGTGCCCGTGTCGCCGTCTTCGACGAGGTGGAGGCCAATCCGACCACCCACCACGTCGAAGCCGGCCGCGCCTTCGCCGCCGCCGGTATTCCCGACCTGATCGTTGCGGTGGGTGGCGGCAGCGCCATGGATTGCGCCAAGGGCATAAACTTCCTGCTGACCAACGGCGGTGTGATGGAGGACTACTGGGGTCTGGACAAGGCGACCCAGCCGATGCTGCCGTCCATCGGCATCCCGACCACTGCCGGCACCGGCAGCGAGGCCCAGTCCTATGCCCTGATCGCGCAAGCGGACAGCCATCGGAAGATGGCCTGCGGCGACCGCAAGGCCCGCTTCGGCACCGTAATTCTGGACCCGGACACACTGACCAGCGTGCCGCCGGCCGTGGCCGCTACTAGCGGCCTCGACGCGGTCGCCCACGCCCTCGAGACCTACGTCTCGACCAGGCGCAACCCCATGTCACAGCTGTTCTCGCGGGAAGCGTGGCGCCTGCTCGACGCCAACCTCGAGCCATACCTGGCCGACCCGGACCAGGAGCCGTCACGGGCGGGGATGATGCTCGGCGCTTTCCTGGCGGGACAGGCGAGCGAGGCCTCCATGCTGGGTGCGGCCCACGCCTGTGCGAACCCACTGTCCGCCGGCTTCGGCGTCGACCACGGCGCCTCGGTGGCGCTGATGCTGCCACACGTGGTTCGCTTCAACGGCGGGGCCTCGGGCGCCGAATACGACGGGCTGGTTCCGGGAGCGGATGCAGAAGCGCTTGCCTCGCGGGTCGAGGCGTTGCGGACCACGGCTGGTCTGCCGGCGCGGCTGCGCGAGATCGGCATCCAGCGGCAGGCCCTTGCCGGGCTGGCGCGGTCGGCGACAGAAGAGTGGACCGGCCAGTTCAACCCGCGCCTGGTCAACCAGACGGAGTTTCTCCACCTCTACAATGCGGCCTACTGAGAACCTGCTCAGACCGTTGCCGCGCTCGGTCTACGGGCGGCGCGGGCACAGGAGCGTCGGGGTTTGCCGCCAACGCATACTGGTCTTCCTGTGCGCCACTGGCCTGTGCCTCGGTGCAGCGTCGGCGCAGGACTGGCCCAGTTTCCGTGGCGATCCGCAACTGCGGGGCGTGGCCACCACCGCCCTACCGACGATTCTGGCGCTGCAGTGGGTGTTCCAGGCACCGGACGCCATCGAGTCGACGGCGGCCGTGGTCGACAGGACCATTTACGTCGGCGCGATGGACGGCCGCCTCTACGCTCTAGACCTGGAAACCGGCCAGACCCGCTGGGAGTACGCCGCTGCGGCCGAGATCAAGTCGTCGCCCACCGTCGCCGGCGGCCGGGTCTATTTCGGCGACGAGAGCGGGGTGCTACACGCGGTCGACGCGGCCACCGGCGTTTTGCTGTGGCAGACCCAGGTCGCCGGCGCCATCAGCTCGTCACCCAACTTTTTCGGCAGTCGCCTGTACTTCGGGAGCTACGACAACAATCTCTATTGTGTGGCGGCGGCCGACGGCGCCGTGGCTTGGAAATCGGAGACCGCTGGGTATATTCATGGTACCCCGGCCGTCTGGGGCGCGACGGTGGCCTTCGCCGGTTGCGACGGCCGTCTCCGCGTCCTCGACGCCTATGCCGGTACTCTTGTTAGGGCCCTGGACCTGGAGGATTACGTTGGTGCGAGCATGGCCGTCGCGGGCGATCGCGGCTTCGTCGGCACCTTCGGCAACCAGGTGCTCGGCATCGACCTGGCGGCGGGAGCGGTCGCGTGGCGCTTCAGGGATCCGGACCGGACCTTTCCTTTCTACGCTTCGCCGGCGCTGGCGGAGAGCCTGCTCATCGTCGCCGGGCGCGACAAGACAGTACGCGCTCTCGGCGTCGACGACGGCGTGCCCAAGTGGACCTACGCCGCCGGCGCGCGGGTGGACTCCTCTCCGGTGATCAGCGGCGCGCGGGTCTTCTTCGGGACCGACGGCGGCGACCTAGTGGGGCTGGCGATCGCCTCCGGGGAGCGGCTGTGGCAGTTTGCCGCCGGCGCCGCAATCGCGGCTGCGCCGGCGGTGGCGTCCGGGCGACTTCTGATCGGCGCCACCGACGGGAGACTCTACTGTTTCGGTCCAGGAGGGGAGGAATGAGCGACACTGCACAGATGCGGGCCGAGCCGGCGACGGGACGGACTAGCTCCGAAACCGACATCGGCAGCGTATTCGTCTCCAACTATCCCCCGTACTCGTTCTGGACCTCAGAGGCCCTCGACGCGGCCCACGCCGTTCTGGAGCAGCGCCCGCCCGCGCCCGCCGACCTGGGCCTCTACCTGCACATTCCCTTCTGCCGGAAGCGCTGCAAGTTCTGTTACTTCCGGGTCTTCACCGACAAGGCGGCCGGCGACATCGAGCGTTACCTCGACGGTCTGGCCGCCGAGGTGGAGCAGTACATCGGCAAGCCCCGGCTGCACGGCCGCTCGCCGCGGTTCGTCTACTTCGGCGGCGGCACTCCGTCCTACATCAGTGCCCGGCATCTGCGCTCTCTGGTCGGGCGGCTGAAGGGGGTGCTTCCCTGGGATCGGGTGGAAGAGGTGGCCTTCGAGTGTGAGCCGGGCACGCTGACCGAGGCCAAGCTGGAAGCGATCAGGGAGATCGGCGTAACCCGTCTGAGCCTGGGCGTCGAGAACCTCGACGACGAAGTCCTCGCCGAGAACGGCCGTGCCCATGTCAGCACGGAAGTCTACCGCGTCATGCCGTGGATCAAAAGCCTGGGGTTCGACCAGGTTAACGTGGACCTGATCGCCGGCATGGTCGGGGACAGCTGGGAGCGCTGGCGTAACACCGTAGCCCGCACCATTGAGCTGGACCCGGACAGCATCACCGTGTACCAGATGGAGCTGCCTTTCAACACCGAGTATTCCAAGAGCCTGATGGCCGATCCGGAGCCGCGTACGGTGCTGGCCGACTGGCCTACCAAGCGAGCCTGGCACGCCTACGCGTTCGCGCAGTTCGCCGCCGCCGGCTACCGGACGTCGAGCGCCTACACGGTCGTCAAGGCCGATCGGGACGGCCGCTTCGTCTACCGCGACGCGGTCTGGCGAGGGGCGGAGATGGTGGGCGCCGGCGTTGCCTCCTTCGGCCACATGGGCGGCGTGCACCTGCAGAATGTGACCGGCTGGGACGACTATCTCGAGGCAGTGGAAGCGGGGCGTCTGCCGCTGGGCCGGGCCTTTGCGGTCAGCGAGCGGGAAGCGCTCACGCGGGAGGTCATCCTGCAGCTGAAAACCGGCCGGCTCGACGTAGCCTATTTCCGCGATAAATACCGCAGTGACATCATCTCCGCCTTCGCGCCGGCGTGGGAGCGCCTGCGGGACCAGGGCGCGCTGGATTACGACGACGGGCAGGTCCGCCTTACCGCGGCGGGACTGCTGCGGGTCGACGGGCTGCTGCCCGCCCTCTATGCGCCCGAGTACCGCAACGCCCGGTATACTTGAGCGAGGCGGAAGCGGGACACCAACACGAGCGAGAGCTGGAGGGGAGGTCGCGCTGGCCGCGCTCCTCTGGTTACAGGTGGCACCCGGGGCGGCGGCCGAATGGCCGCAATGGCTGGGACCAGAGCGCAACGGCCGTTCGCCAGAGACCGGACTCCTCAAGAGCTGGCCGGCGGATGGTCCGCGCGAGGTCTGGCGCCGTCCCGGCGGTCTGGGGTATTCCGGCATGGCCGTGGCCGGCGGCCGGCTCTTCACCATCGCGGGACGGGGTGACGGCGAGGAGGTCGTCTGCCTGGACGCGGGCACGGGCGCGCCGCTCTGGCGCCAGCGCATCGATACAATTTTTCGCGAGCGAATGGGCGGCGACGGTCCGCGCTCGACACCGGTGGTGGCGGGCGACCGGCTCTTCGTCCTCAGCTCGCGCGGCAAACTCTACTGCTTGAGCAGCGGCGACGGCAGCACGATTTGGAAGCGGGATTTTGTCGAGGAATTCGACAGCCAAGTGCAGCAGTTTGGGTATAGCTCGTCACCGCTGGTGGACGGGCAGAATTTGCTGGTGGACGTGGGCGGTCACGGCGACAGCGCCCTGGGCGCTTTCGGTATCAGCGACGGCCAGATGGTCTGGACCTCGCAGGGCGACAAGACCGCCTACGGCTCGCCCATCATCATAGAATCCGGGGGTGTGCGCCAGGCCGTGTTCTTTACCGCCGAGGGGCCGGTGGCTCTGGCGCCGGCTACCGGCGGCCTGTTGTGGCGTCATCCCTGGATCACGCAGTACGACATCAATGTCGCAACACCGGTTTTCGTGCCCCCGGACGGGATCTTCATCTCCTCGGGCTATGACCATGGCGCCGCCCTCCTGCGCCTGCAGCCTGGCGGGGCAGGCGTCGATCTGGTCTGGGAGGAGCGGGTCATGAAGAACCAGATGGCGACGTCGATCCTGCATGAAGGTCACCTCTACGGTTTCGACGATGGCATGCTCAAGTGCATCGAGGCGGCCACGGGCGAGATGCGCTGGCGCGTGCGGGGTCTGGGCCGGGGCACGTTGATCTACGCCGACGGGCACCTGCTGATCCTGGGCGAGGGCGGGCAACTGGTGCTGGCGGCAGCCTCTCCGGTGGCCTACCGCGAGCGAGCCCGGGTGCAGAAGATGGGCCCCAAGTGCTGGACCATACCGAGCCTGGCCAGTGGCCGCCTCTACCTGCGCGACGAACGCCACATCGTCTGCCTGGACCTGCGCGGGTCCTGAGGGTAAGCGACGGCAAGGAAGAATGGCGG
Organism: uncultured Gemmatimonadaceae bacterium; assembly: GCA_964456165.1. Classification (GTDB taxonomy): domain Bacteria; phylum Latescibacterota; class UBA2968; order UBA8231; family UBA8231; genus CAYWBJ01. The sequence goes on from CAYWBJ010000450.1 coordinate 23,820, forward strand.
CCGGCATGCGAATCGGGGTGGTTGGCTCGGGCGGCCGCGCGGCGGCCTGCCTGGAGGGGTTTGCCGCCGTCGAGGGCTGCGAGCCGGTGGCTGTGTCCGCCCGCAACGCTGCCACCGGTTCGAAGCTGGCGCGACAGTACAGACTCGAGTTGCTGGGCGACTGGCGGGAGCTCGTGCAACGCGACGACGTCGACGCGGTGGCCATCTCGACCTTCAACGACAGCCACGGGCCGATCACCATCGCCGCGCTGGAGGCGGGGAAACACGTCTACGTCGAATACCCGCTGGCGCGACGGCCGGAGGAGGGCGCGCGCATCCTCGAGCTGGCTGCTAGTGGCGAGCAGGTCGTGCGCACGACACACGCCGAGCCGCTGTCGCCGCCGCATCAGGCACTCAAAGCGGTGGTGGCGGACCGGGGTCCCCTGCTGACCGGGCTGTTCGTGCGCCTGACGCCAGGTCGCGGGGCCAGGCCGGAAATCCTCTTCAACCTGGCGATCTCGGGCCCGCCGGCGCTGTTCTTCGCGTACCAGGTCTATCCCCTGGTGGACCTGTTCGGGGCCGCCGCCTGGGTCGAGGCTCACGCCGAGTACGGGGAGCTGAACCGAGACGGCGGCTACCGGCGCTTCGTCAACCAGGTCAACGTCGGCTTTGCGGCAGGGGGCACGCACCAGTGGACTTGGGCCGGCGGGATCGACATCGCCGCTGCGGAGCAGTACCAACGTCTAGTGCTGGCCGGCGGCAGCCTGCTGCATCGGGATGGCGCCTGGCAGCAATCGAGCACATCCGGTGAGGAACCGGTGCCGGTCACGGAGGCGGGTGGGCAGACGCTCGAGGCCCTGTTCGCCGCCGACGTCGAGGCAGACGGTGATGGCTGGCGGCAGGACCTGCAGCGCGCCTTCCAGGCGGCCCAGATCGGGTGGGCGGCCGAGCGCGCCGCACAGGCGGGCGGGCGGGTCCGGATCTGATGCCGACTACCGAGGGATGTGAGTGATGTTGTACCGACGGTTCGGTAACACCGAGCTGAAGGGGTCTGCGCGGGTGGAACGTGCGCTGCGCTGGTGGCTGGCCATCGGCGCCCTCCTGCTCGCGGCGGCCCGGGGCGGCGCCC
>CAYWBJ010000451.1:0-2928 GCA_964456165.1 uncultured Gemmatimonadaceae bacterium
GGTTTCTCCTGCGGCGGCAGCGCGGGCTCGTCTGTCTCGAACCACTCGCAGCGCACCGCGATGACGTGTACCTGCGCGCTGTAATGTAGGATTCTTGACCGTGGAAACCGAGAGCGCGATTCGGTTGACGCCTTCCCTTGCCTGGGGTGGGGAGAATCGCGTTTGTCCCTGCCGACGCCTGTCGTTCGCCACGAGAGAGGGTTCAAATCATGAGCATGCCGACTGCGGGCTCCCGGGGTACGGCGCAGACCCCGCGGATCATATACGTAAGCGATCCCTCTACGATCGCCTTCAATCTCTTACCCGACCCGGTGGAGGAGGACGACCTGCACCGATGGGTGGACATGATCGCAGACAGTTGTGTCGACATTCTCGTTCAGGACGTCTACAACCAGGGATTCACCGTCTATTGGCGCTCGGATCGTTTCCAGTACGACCAGCGCGCGCAACACCGACGGTTCCTGCCGATGCTGGATGGGGGCGTACAGCCGATCGAGGTGCTCCTCGATCGGAGCCATGAGCGGGGGATGGTCTTTCTGGCGGGATTCCGCATGAACGACACCCACGACTTTCCGTCGTTCGCGGACTTCGTCGAGTCGCACCCGGAGTGGCAGCTGGAAAAACCGTGGGTGGCACGCGGTATCGAACGTCCGCCCGAGGCAGAGATCAACAGAGGCGGCAAGCCGCTTGATTTCACCTTCGAGCCCGTGCGTTCCTTTGTGCACGACGTGATGGAGGAGATGTCGACCCGGTTTGAGGTTGACGGACTGGAGATGACTTTTCGCGATCCGGGGTATTTCCCGCCCGACCACGCTCGCGAGCGTGCCGACCTGATGACGGATCTGGTCCGCTCAGTGCGCGCCACCCTGGACAAAGGCGGCAGGCAGCTGCTGTTGGGAGCACGCGTGTTCTCGTCCCTCGAAGAGTGCCTGGACATGGGCCTCGATGTGCGGACCTGGATCGCCGAGGGATTGATCGACTACTGCAGCCCGATGGACGCGATGTACTCCGATTTCAGCGCGCCCTACGCCGAGTTCGGCGCGCTGACGCGTGACGGTGAATGCAAGCTCTACCCCGGTCTCCATCCATGGACCAGTCATCGCATGCGCATGAAAAGCGCGATGACGCCCTCGATGTTTCGGGCACTGGCCCACACCTACTACGCCTGTGGAGCCGATGGGGTCTCCTTGTTCAACCACTTTGTCGCCATGCTGTCGCGCCCGCCCTTCTATCCGCAGGCGCTGCAAGTCATTCACGAACTGAGCGACCCGCAGCGGGTCGCGCGGGGGGAGCGGCATTATGTCTTCGACCCGACTTGGGGCGGTGTCATCTGGATGGGGATGGACCGCAGCACTTCCGGGCGGATCAGCGCGCAGCGCGTCCTGCTCGACCGCAGCAGCGCGAACTCATCCGGTGTGTTCCGGTTTCGGCTGTACGAGGATATGGATCGCGTTAGCGCGACCTTGCTCGTGCGCGGGACCGAGTTGACGCTGCGAGACCAGCTCGAAGTCAAACTCAACGGCGTGCCGCTCGCGCCCGGGCCACTGGGCAGACCTGTTGCCAAGGCTGACGAGCAACGCAAGCGAGATGCGGAAAAGGCTCAAGCCTCCCTGGCGAGAGCGAAGTGGCCTGCCGACACCCGCTGGTTTCCCTTGCCTGCGTCCGCGCCGGTGTTAGGTGAGAACGAACTTACCATTGCCCTCGTCACCGGTGATCCCGATGCGGCGGAGGCGGATCTCGTCATCGATGAAGTAGAGGTGTGGGTTCAACCGACATAGGTTTAGCGGCTCGACACCGCACGGATAGGTAGCCTAAGCTGCCCGCCGATCAGAGCACCAGTTCGTAGACGTTGTCCAGCCAGGTGATACCCTTGCCGCTTGGCGGCAACCCAGCACCTCCCATGACAAAAATCCGCTCTCCGACCGGGGCGGCCGTGCCCCAGGCTATCTTCTGAGGCATAGGCGTTTCGTTCGACCAGGTATCGCTGTCGACGTCGTAGACTTCGACCCGGTCATGCCGCGGATCTCCGCCCCAGCCGCCGAAGGTATACATCTTGCGGCCGAGGTTCACCACCGCCGAGTCGCAGCGCCCCGTGGGAATCGGCGCAAACTTCTCCCAGCGCCCGACCGCGGGATCCATGACCCAGGAATGGTTGCTCGCTCCCTCGCCGCCGAGTCCGGAGGTCACGTAGACGCGGTCGTCGAAGGTGGACACCGAGGGGCCCTGCACGCCGACCGGCAGCGGCGTACTCATGGACCAGTGTCCGGTGTCCGGGTCGTAGACTTCGACGCGGTCCAGGTGCGGACCGCCGCTGCGCGTCTCGTTGTTCATTGCGTTGCCGCCGATGGCGTAGATCTTGCCGGCGCAGACAGTTGCCACGACTCCGGCCCGAGGCTCGCTGATCGATTCCACCGACGACCAGGTGTCGGTGGCCAGCTCGAGCCGCACCACACTGTCGCGGATCTCGTAGTTGCCGATGTCGCCGGTTCGCTCCTTCTCCTCACTGGAGCGAAGACGCTTGCCAGCAATGGCATAGATGTAGCCATCGAGCAGTGCAGCTCCGAACCAGCCGCGTTTCGACGGGATCGGCGGCCCCTGGTTCCAGCTGTCGCTGTCGGGATCGTAGATATTGACGGTGTCGTAGGTTTCTTCGTCGGCTCCGGAGATGACGTAAATCCTGCCATCGACGGTAATCGCCTGCATGTCGTGCAGCGCCTTCGGCATCGGCGTTCGTTCAATCCTCTGGCCCATATTTCTCTCCGTCCTGTTGCTCGGAAGCTGTCCTGGATGCGGGATAAGAACGCCCGGCCACAGAGCCGTGGCAACGATGTCGACGAGCGCGTCTCTGGCTACGTCGTGGTGGCGGTGTTCACGCCACTCCACCTGCCGGAAGGATAAGCAGAATTTCTGCTACTTCGGTCCAGCGCG
>CAYWBJ010000452.1:0-2195 GCA_964456165.1 uncultured Gemmatimonadaceae bacterium
TCACGGTGCGGTTGGCGCGCTCGACCGCGCCGTTGAGAGCGGGTAGTACGGCGCCGTCAGGCGGTGCTGCACGCCGAACTCCTCGCAGAGTCGCTTGAGCGCGTGGCGACCCCGGAACTCGTTGTCGGTCTGCAGGATCTGCGGCGGCCCCTCGCGCAGGAAGAGCGCGAGCAGATCGTCGCCGACCTCGCGTTCGAAGGCAAAGAGCTCGGAGTCGCTGTGGGAGCGCAGCGGAAAGGTCCACACGTACTTGGAGAAGATGTCGATCACGACGAGGACGTCGCGGTACCTGCGGTTCGCGCCGGGCCGCCCGAAGGCGACGACCGTGATGTCCATCTGCCACCATTGCATCGGCCCCTTCGGCCGCAGCGGCCGCGTCACCCGGCCCGGCCGGGGCGTCGTGATCTGCTTGAGCTCGAGGTGCTTGAGCGCCTCGCCCACGCGCCAGCGCGAGACGCCGATGTACGCGCGGCGCAGCTTGTCGAACAGCGCATCCCTGCCGCGCCCGGCGCCGAGGAGGGGGGAGCGGAAGGTCTCGTCCACGAGCGCGGGCACCTCTTCGAGGGGGACCACCGTCCGCCGCTCGCCGTCGACCTCTAGCGAGATGCGGAAGCCCGACTGCTGCGAGCCCTCGACCTGCGGGCTGTGGTGGGCGCGTAGCTGCCCGACCAGCCGTTTCAGCTTACTGGCGACGCGGGGGCTGCGCTCGTGCGTCGGCGGCAAGCGATCGAAGCGCAGCAGCGAGGCGACATCGTCGACGAGCTGGCGTGTCCAAGTGGTGCGCTGCAGCCACGAGCGCAGGGAGGGGCTCGCGCTCATCGTCCACGCCGCCGCTACCCACGCCTGTGCTTCTTTCTTCCTGCAACACATAAAATCGGCCCTCAGCGGCTTTGCCACATCGGACGAGAACATCAGGAATCCGAACTTCGATCCTGTGGGTTCGACGGACAACCCCGTGAGCGCGGTGTACCAGCCAGAGAGGCTCAGCGTTGTCGTCGGCGTACGCGATTGGAGAGTTTACGGCCTCGGGATGCGGCTCCCGGAGATCACATGCTCGCCGGTCGTCGGCGTGGGAAGTGACCAGCAGTGGAAGGTGACGGTGGGCGACCAGACGCCTGCGCAGCGTCGAGCGACACGACATCGTACGACGCCCCGGCCATCGCTGACCTCAGTGGCGATCTTTCACACACGACCTCTGGCGCGGACGCCGAGATCGTGACGATCACCGGGACGAACTTCGGGCCTGCGCTTACCGACAATATCGACTCCGTGTACCAGAACGCCGCGCTCAGCTCGACGTACGCGAAGGGCGAGTTCAGCGCGTCAGGCTGCGCGGTGAGCGTGGCGCATACAGAGATCATGTGCACATCGGTCGAGGGCGCCGGTAAGGAGCAGCATTGGTGTGTTACGGCGGGCGACCAGACGTCTGCAGCGCCGAGTGACACGACATCGTACATCGCCCCAGCCATCAGCGGGCTGAGCGGGACGTTGCTGCATATGACTTCTGGCGCGGACACCAGAGGTCGTGACGATCACAGGGACGCCACATCGGACGAGAACAGCCGGCTGTTGTAGTCCGTGCCGTGCGCTGCCGAGCTTGTGACCATGCTGCTGCGACACCCTTTGCGGCGTGCCCCCCGCGGGCCAAAAATACCACAAACCACCACCCGAATAGCAATGGACGGGAAGGCTGATTGACCCGGATGTCGGGTCGGTGGACAAGGGGGGGTCTCTTCATTTTTTTCTCTGCTAGGAATAAAGCGAGACATGAGTGCTCAGTCCACCACTCCTCCTCTCCTCTCCAATGCGGCTGGTCTCTTCCCACGTGGGGTTGGCTACATCATCGCCACGCCAGTCGGTGTGTTCTACGGTGGCTGCTTCAAGGACGTGCTCGGCGCGGCCAACGCGAGGTTACCCGTCGCGGATCGCTTGGAGCGCTCAAACGTATTCAAGGTGATGCGCGGTGCGCGCCGGTATGGCGTTCACAAAGGCTGCCGAGCCGCCCGCGTGGCCGAAGACGAATTATTCACGCACCCGATCTGGTGTGCTGGCGCCACGAAAACTCTGGTCGCCGGAAGACGTGTGAGTCGCTGATTTGTTCACAGTTGGACGCTGCTGCAGGCTGCGGCGGCTCGCCTAGAGCGCATTTCCCAAAGGACCGACGTGATCCCCGCCTCGTGGTGCGCTCTCCAGGC
>CAYWBJ010000453.1:0-59451 GCA_964456165.1 uncultured Gemmatimonadaceae bacterium
TCCTCGCCGCTCAGCAGCAGCTCGCCGACACCGTCGCGGTCGCGAGTGCCATCGCGGCCCAGCTTCTGTAACAGGCAGGCATTGGCGATACTCTTGAAAATCCCCTTGCAGTTCTTGTGGCTGGTGCCGTCGTAGCCCAGCTCCAGGGCCTGGACCGCCGATCCGGGCTCGGCGTCCGATTCATCGATGATGAGCGGCGGTCGCCGGTCCCAGCTGCGCAGGCCGCCGACGGCGGCTGCCGCCAGGGCCACATCCCGGTGAAAGGGCTGCTCGACAAACAGCAGGTGCGGCATGAAGGAACGCAGGCCCGCGTCTGTCGAGATCGTCTCCCACCAGTCGCGGAACTGGTCGAGCGAGGTGAAACACTCGTTGCCGTCGATCGAGAAGGCGAACTCCGACGTGGGCACAGCGGCGATGACGGCGGCGATCTGCTGCAGCCGGTCCAGGTCCTGGTCGCGATCGGCGCTGACCTTGAGCTTGTAGTGGGTCAGACCGTAGGCGGTGATGCAGGCTTCCAAAGACTGGGGCAGGCCGTCGTCCACCCGCTCATCAGGCCCCACGTCCGCTTCGGTGAGCGGATCCACCATGCCCACCGTGTGGCGGGCGATGACCGAAGTCAGGGGCGGTGGCAGCAGATCGGCGGGGGTCAGATTGCGCAGCCGCCCGTCGAAGTCCCCGAGCCGCATTCCGAAGGCGTCGGCGCGGACGACGTCGGCGAAGGCGGCACCGCGGGAACGGCAGGCCGCTTCGAGCAGCGCCCGCTCGAACAGCGAAGTGCCGAACTGGCTCAGCAAAGGAGGGTGACTCTGGCTCGCACCCCAATCCGACTGCGCGGAGCGCAGCTGCAGGTAGATTTCGTAGGCGGTCGTCCCGGCAAGGCCGTGGGCGGCTTGCGCGGCGTGCCCGACGACGTGCAGCATCTCGTCTGTTTCCTCTTCCAGCGCCTTCTCCGGAACCTTGGTAAACCACTTGGGCGGCAGGACGTCGGCGGCCACGCCCTGGAATTCGCCGGCCTCGGTGGCGAGCCGGACGCGGACGAAACAGTGCGGGCAGCGGGTCATGGTGACGATGCCGTACTTGAATGGCAGCCGGGCCTCGAGGTCGAGCAGGTGGATGTCGGTGTGCAGGATCTCCATAGTTAGTTCACCAGGGGCGCACCATCGGGACCGGCTGCTCCAGCCCGTCCACCCGGATGTTGGCGCCGTTTATCCAGTTCGCCCGGTCGGATGCGAGAAAGGCGACCACGTCGGCCACCTCCTCCGGCTTGCCGAGCCGGCCCATCGGGAAGCCGTCCCGCTCGTAGGCGGCGAACAGCTCGGGCTCGTCGTCCCGCATGCGCTCCCAGCCGCCGCCGGGGAAGATGATCGAGCCCGGCGAGACCGCGTTGACGCGGATGCCGTGGTGCACCAGCTCCAGGGCCAGCGGCTCGCACATGAAGATCTCGGCCGCCTTGGCCGCACCGTACTGGACGCTGCCGGTCAGCTGAGGAATCCAGCCTGAGATCGAGGCGATGAAGATCACCGAGCCACCGCCGCGGCTCTTCATCCGAGGAGCGGCCAGCCGCGTGGCGCGGACACCCTGGACGACGTTGCGCTGCAGCGTCTGTTCCCAGTCGTCATCAGTGGACTCGAACAGGCCGCTGCCCTCGCCGCCGCCGACGTTGTTGACCAGGATGTCGAGGCCGCCCAGCCGGGTCACGGTCTCGTCGATGAGGCGGGCGGCATCGTCCGGATCACCGATGTCGGCGGTTAGCGGATAACAGCGGACGCCATGGGCCGCGATCTCCGCCGCGGTCGCCTGCAGCTTCTCTTCGCCACGGGCACAGATGGCCACGTCGCAGCCCTCGGCCGCCAGGGCCAGGGCGGTGGAGCGGCCGATGCCCCGGCTGCCTCCGGTGACGATGGCCACTTTGCCTTCGAGATTAAGGTCCATCACAGCTCCTCCGGATCGCGGATCGTCCCGCCGCGCTGCCTGAAATAACGCCGCCCGATCGGGGTGGTCAAACGGGACAGGCGAGTTCAGTTGCGCCGCCCGACACCCCAGGCGAGTTTTGCAGTCATGGTCGATCTGGCGATCAGGAATTGCCGCATCGTCGACGGCACCGGTGCCGCCGGCTATGACGGGGACGTGGGTATCGAAGGGGACCGCATAGCCGCGGTCGGCGATGTCGCCGCCAGTGCCGGCCACGAGATCGACGCCGGCGGCCTGACCCTGGCGCCCGGCTTTATCGACATCCACACCCACTCGGACTACTCGCTGCTGATCGACGGACGCGGCGCCAGCGCCCTGCACCAGGGTGTGACGACGCAGATCAACGGCAATTGTGGCGTTTCGGCCTTTCCCGTGGCCGCGGATGGTCCCTACCTCGGCCCCTTTGAGTCGACCCGACTCCGGGCGACCCTCGACGTCGACTGGTCTTCGGCCGGTGGTTACTTCGACCGTCTCGCCAGGCAGCGGGTGGGTATCAACTGCGGCTTCTTCGTCGGCCACGGGGCGGTGCGCCAGGCGGCGATGGGGCATTCGCCCAAGGCACCCACGAGCCCGCAGCGACGGCGGATGCAGGAGCTGGTCGCGGTGCAGATGGAGGAGGGCGCCTTCGGCCTGTCGACCGGCCTGACCTATGTTCCGGGCACCTACGCCGACACCGATGAGATCGCGGCGCTGGCGGCGGCGACCGCTCCTTTCGGCGGCATCTACGCAACCCACATGCGCAACTACACCGCCGGCATCATGGAGGCGCTGGACGAGGCGATCGCGATCGGTCAGCAGGCCGCTGTACCGGTGCATGTCTCCCACATCACGCCCTGTCCTCCGGCCACAGGCAGCGCCGCGCACCTGATCGAGCGCATGGACCAGGCCCGCGTGGCCGGGATCGACGTGACCGCCGACACGGAGTTCTATGCCACCGGCTCGACGTCGCTCAGGTCGCTGCTCCCGCCCTGGGCGCTGGAGGGGGGCAATGCCGAGATGGTGGAGCGACTGCGTCAGCCTGCGCTGCGGCAGCGGATGTGGGAGCAGGTTGAGGAGAGCGGCTCGGAGTTGGGAGGCAGCACCAAGACCGTGCTGATGCAGCAGGGGCGCTGGGATCTGCTGTGGCTGGGCAACTGCGACCGCAACGCCGACTTGACCGGCAAGAGCTTCGCCGAGATCGGCGCGCGGCGGGAATGCCACCCCTTCGAGGCGATCTGCGAGATCCTGGTGGAAGAGGAGGGGGCCGCTAGCTTTTTCGGTCGGGATAAGACCGACGCCGATATCGACGTCCTGGCCCGGGATCCGCACTGCGGGCTCGGCTCGGACGGGTTGGCGCTGGCCAGCGACGGTCCTCTCGGCCGGGAGCGGGAGCACCCGCGCTGTTATGGCGGCATGGCCTACCTGCTGCAGTCGGTGGTGCGGGAGCGGGGCACGCTGTCTCTGGAGCAGGCTGTAGAGAAGGTGACCCGTTTCCCCGCGGCGCGGCTCGGACTGGCCGGGCGCGGCGTGGTAGGCGAGGGGGCGATAGCCGACCTCGTGCTGTTCGACCCGGCCACGATCGCCGATCGGGCCACCATCGTTGAGCCGCGGACCTACGCCGCCGGGGTCCGCTGGCTCTTCGTCAATGGCGAAGCGGCCTTGGCCGACGGCGCCGCAACCGGGGCGCGGTCGGGTCGGGTACTCAGGGCATGCGAATCCAGAGAGGAAAACGCTTGAAAAACACGATAGCGGACTTTCGCGATCTCTCCCGTGATCGCGGTATCGAGGCAAGGCGCCGGCAGGTGCGACTGGCGCCCACGTGGCTGCTGACCAACGAGATGGGCGTCGACGGCGACATCGCCGAGGCGATCACGCCGACCGACTGGTCGATGGTCGTCTTCGACGTTCCGTCCGACCGGGTGAAGTCGGCCGAGCTGCTGCTCTACGTCCACGACGACCAATCGACGAAAGTTCGACCTATGCATATCGACGTGAACGGCCGGCGGTTTCGGCACCGTCAGAAGCGGGAGAAAATGCTCACCGGCGGCTGGGACAGGATGCGGCTTCCGGCGGGTTGCCTGCAGCGCGGCCGCAACGAGATCGTGTTCTCCGACCACGGCACGCTGCACGTCGACCCGGGCCCGGGCGGTGCCAGCTTCCGCAGCTTCGACGCCGGTCGGAGCTGGCATTCCGGCAGCTTCGGCGCCGACGCCGATATCCAGGGTGACTACCTGGTGCGTTTGCGCCTGAAGGGGTTTGCCCCTGCGGGACAGATTACCTCGAGCGTCATCGACCTGGCCGATCCGGACGGGAAAGGCGTCATCGCCCCGGCTGCCGGCTACCGCGGACTGCGACTGGACGTAGAGGCGCAGGAGCCGCGCGGCACGGCAGTGGAGCTGGAGGTGCGCTCCGGCTCGACGCCGGACTTCGATCCGCGGCACTGGACGCCGTTCGCGCGGGGCCTGCGACAGGGCAGTAGCGGTCGCTTCGTCCAGTGGCGGGCGACGCTGAGCACCCGGTCGGCCGACGCGACGCCGGAGCTGACCGCTGTGACCGTCCACGCCAAGGTGCCCGCAGTCGTCTCCAATGGCCTGACACTGCGAGAGCTGGAGCAGCCGGCTTTCATCCGCTCATCCTATCCCTTCACATACCTCGAGCCGCATCCGCGGGTCACCCGGCTAGTCAAGCAGTACCAGCTCGAATCGGTCATCGCCGCCGGCGAGACGGAGCTGGAGCAACTGGCTCTGCTGCGGGACTGGGTGCACAGCCAGTGGCTGGGGTGGCAATCGAGCAAGTATCCCTACACTCCGCCCTGGGACCCGCTGGAGATCCTCGAGACCACCAAGGGCAACTGGGGCTACGGCATGTGCACCCACTACGGCGCTACTTTCGCTGGTTGCGCCGCGGCGCGGGGATTTGTCTCGCGGGTCGTCGTGATTGACCACCACTGTCTGGCCGAAGTCTGGTCCGAGGAGCTGCAGAAGTGGATCCTGGAGGATGCCGGCCCGACGCGGCAGTTCGATGCCACCTACGAGGTGGACGGCGTTCCGATCAACGCGCTCGAGCTGCACCAGTACCTGGCGGCGGGCCAGGCGAAGGGGGTAATGGCGAACAAGCTGCCGGACGTTAAAGTGGAGCGGATGAAGGAGTACGTGGACAGCTTCTGCCGCTTCGCGATCCCACTGCGCAACGATCACCTGCTGTTCGCCGAGCCGGCGGAGCTGCGCCATGGCAACCGCCACTACCATTGGGACGGCTACCTGTGGTGGTCGGACCAGGTGGATCCCAGGTACCCCGAGTACACGCTACAGACGACGCGTGCCGGCGATTTCTACTGGTCGGTGAACCAGACCCGTATCTACCTGACCGCGGGAGCGGGAGAGGATGAGTTGGAAGTGCAGTTCGCCACGGTGACACCAAACCTGTCCCACTTCCTCGTGCAGATCGACGGCGGTGAATGGCGCGACAGCCAGTCGCCACTGCAGTGGCTGCTGCAGCCGGGCGACAACGAGCTGGCCGTGCGCAGCGTCAACGTCTTTGGCCGGCCGGGCCGGGTTGCCAGGGCCCGGGTGTGCCGGACGGAGTAAAGGAGGAAGTTTTGGCAGACAAGCGGCACCGCGTCGCCCTGATCGGTTGTGGCGCTATGGGCCAGAACTACGCCGAGGCCTACTCCACCTACCCGGATACCGAGCTGGTGGCCATCGCCGAGTTCAACGAGGAGCGGCGGGGCGAGATGGGGGAGAGGTTCGGAGTGACGGCCTTGTACCCCGACGCCGCGGCCCTGTTCAAGGAGATCGTCCCGGACATCGCTGTGACCGTGCTGCCGGTGCAGTACAACACCGGGGCGGTGCTGGCGGCGGTCGAGGCGGGCGTGAAGGCGATTCAGACCGAGAAACCACTGGCCGCCCGTCTCTCCGACGCCGATGCGATGGTGGAGGCATGCGAGGCGAACGGGGTGCTCTTTGCCGGTGGCAACCTGCAGCGGGCGATGAACGAAGTCCAGGAAGCGGCCGGCTGGATCAGGTCAGGCCGCTTCGGCGAGTTGACCGGCGCCAGCGTCCATGGCTGGGGCAATCAGGTCTCAGGCGGCGGCTGCCAGCACATCTCGGTGCTGCGGCTGTTCACCGGCGCTGAGATCGCGGAGGTCACCGGCTGGGGCACGCCGCTGGAGGCGCTGGAATCGGGCTCGGATACCGGACTGACGCTGAGTACCTCGTTCCGCCTGAGCAACGGCATGTGCTGCCCCGGCTTCGGGTTCGCGACGCCGTGTCGGGGTGTCGAGGTGTGGAGTGACGACGCACTGGTGCGCTGGGACTGGGCGTCGCCGGAGATCTACCAGGGCTTCGATGAGCAGGGGCGGCGCGTCAGGCTCGACGTAGAGTACGCGCCCTATCAGTGGAGCCAGTTCGAGTACCTCACCGGCTCGATCCGCTCTTTCCTCGCCGCCATGGAGAGCGGCAGCGAGTTGTGGATCTCCGGCGCCGACCTGCGCATCGCGCTGGAGGTGGCGATTGCCTCGCGGGAGTCGGCTGCCCGGGGGCATGTGCCTCTGCAGCTGCCGCTGGAGGACCGTTCCCTGGCTATCTATCCGAGTGCGTACCGCTGGTTCGGCGGTGATTTCGCCACCGAGCAGGAGACCCACCTGGAGGCAGAGAAGCGCGTGGGACAGTAGCCCGACTTGCCCGGGCGCCGCAAAAGCGAACGAGGAGTCATGGAAAAGAATTGGAAGTGGGCGACCAGCGGCAGCAGTCTGATCACCAGGTCGCACGACGAGATCATCGAGATGTGCCAGGCGGCCGGCCTGGCCGGAATCGAAGGGACGGTAACTCTGTTCGACGGGTCGAGCACCGAGCTGGAGGCGCTCGGTGGTCGCTATGGCGACGCTGGTCTGCAGATCCAGACCTTCCACCTGCCATACTCCGCCGACCTGGACCTGTGCTCGTTCTACGAGACCCGGCGCCGGCGGGCGGTCAAGGCAGCGCGCACCTGGATGGAGCGCAGCGCCCGACTCGGGGTCACGGTCGGCATTCAGCATCCGACATCGAGCCCCTACGACGCCGAGGTGGACGGGGTCGCTCTCTCCATGCGGCATCTGGGCAAAAGCCTGGGCGAGTTGCTGCCAGCGGCTGCCGAGCTCGACTTCACGATTGCGCTGGAGAACCTGGGACCCGGCGCTTACGGCCGCCGTTTCGGCTCGCGACCGCAGCACTTCGCGGATATCATGCGGGAGTTCAACCATCCCAACCTGGGGTTCAACCTGGATACCGGGCACGCTCTGATCGCTGGTGGTTTCGAGGAGGCCGACGAGTTCCACGCTGTGATGGCGCCCCGCATCGCCTCCTATCACCTGGCCGACAACGCCGGCGACCGGGATTCCCACCTGGCGCCCGGGCACGGGCTGGTAGACTGGGACCGCGTCTTCCGCCGGGCGGCCGAATTCGGTTACGCCGGCAACATGTGCATCGAGACGCCGCCCTTCGCGCCGGGAGCGAATAATTCCCACGGGCCTGAGGCCTGGAAGCAGATGGTCGACGACACCGAGGCCCTGGCGCAGCGGGCCCTGAGCTGACTCTCCATCAGAAGAGCATCGGTATCACATTCCCCCGCGTGCCGGTAGCTGTGTCCACGACCAGCCACAGACCACCCGCGACGAACTGCCCCATGATCAGGCCGATGAAGAACGGCCTGCTGTCCCGGTAGACCCGACCGCCGCCCAACCGCAGGATGATCCGCTTTAGCGCCCAGCCCAAGAAGATGGGAAACCAGGTGAAGTGCATGCTCCAGCTGGCGGCTATCGGAAAACCCAGCGGATGCAGCGCCCAGCCGGTGAAGCGGTAGTAGAGAATCGTCAGGATGGCCATGACAAGGCCGCCCGACAGCGTCCAGAGCCAGGCGACCGGATAGGGACCACGTGGGTCTGCGAGCATAGCCGCTGCCAGCTCCGAAGGGTACTTGCAGTAGCTGGTGAAGAAGCCCTTGTCGAGGTTGATGCCGCCGTAGGTGTAGGCCAGATGAAGGGTGTACCAGACCGAGACCACCAGCGTTGCGGCGATGGCGAGCCAGATCGACCAGTACAGCCGGCGCCGGTTCCCTCTCGTCGCCTGGCCCAGGCGCACGGCGTTGGCCAGCGGCGCCATGAAGAAGACCAGGTACTCGCCCGCCCAGACCAGGGTGTAGCCGGTGGCGATCATCCCGGTGGTGCCCAGCGCCGGGACGCCTATGCAAGAGATCAGGAACCCGCTCGGACCGGAGGTCGGGGTCACGGTCGGCAGGCCGGCCTCGGCTACCGCCCGCGTCAGGCCCAGCAGTATCACCAGGGCGACGACGACGACAAGGGGTGCGATCCAGCCGGGGAAGCCGGAGAGCCAAAGCCACAGCCCCATGCCTCCGGTGCCGCCTACAAGCCCGAGGACTGCACCTCTATAGGAGACGATCTCGTCGTCGTCCGCGTCCGCGGTACCATGGGCCCCCCAGGCAGTGCGCAGGACCGCAGCCAGGTGACGCCGGGCGAACCAGAGCCCGGAGAGCACGAGCACGGCGAACGCTCCGACCGCCTGCTGGCCGAGCAGGGCTTCCTGCCACGGCCCCAGGTAAGTGTTCTGGAAAGTACCCCCGGTAAGACCGACGACGTGCATCTGCAGCAGTTTGAGGAGGTGGAAGAACCAGAGACTGAAGGCTACCGACGAGCTGATGAAATAGGCAAAACCGACCATCAGAAAGTTGATGCCGACCCTGAGCGAGATACCGGGGTAGATGGTGATGGAGGAGACCAGGTCGAGGTGGGGTATACTCGAGTCGTAGTGGTGCAGGGCGTTGGCGCTGTTGACGACCAACGGTATGGCCATGCCCAGCCACAGGGCCTTGCTGCGGAAGATCGCCGGCCAGGGATCGCCGCGCTCGCCCGCCACCAGGGCCAGGGGAACCCGCGCCACCGGGAAGGGCAGCCGCTCGTGGTCCACCCATTGCCGGCGCAGGATGACGACGATGCCGATCAGCGCCAGGTAGAACGAGAGATAGAACAGGGACCAGGCCCCCAGGGGCGTCAGCCAGCTGGACCAGGGGATGTGCTCCCAGCCCCCCTCGTAGAACCCGACAACGGCGCTCTGGTCGTTCACCAGCATCCAGTCGGCGTCGTGCGGGTGGAGCTGGTCGGCCCACTCGTTCTCGGGGGAGGCGTAGTAGTAGGTCGCCGTGATCATCGGCAGCAGCAGGCCGGGCACGCCGCGGGTGGGCAGCGCGGCCGCGACGAACATCATGGCGGTGACCGTCAGCAGCTCACTCGGAGTCAGCGGCCGGCGGCCGAGCAGCCCCAGGGCCGGTTGCAGGGTTGTGATGATGACAAAGAGCAGGAAGAAGGCGGCTGGCGTACAGGAGGAGAATCCCATCGGCGTGCCGCTCAGGACCATCGTCGTGTGCGGGGCGCCAACGGCGATGGCGACCGAGCAGAGGCAACCTAGCAGGATCGCGCGCAGTGACACGGTGCCGAACGTGGCGGGATGGCCCGGTTGGTCGGCACCGGCGGGATCGCGGTAGCCGGCGGCGGCGGTCTTTCTCACATTCTCCTCACGGTACACAAGTCGGCAACGCAGGTGATCGTCAATATAAGGTCGGTGCCGGACTGCTTTCCATGGCTGGGATACGGAAGGATACGCATGGCCTTTGCCTTCTCCGATCGCCACATAGAGGACTACCACATACGGGGATACACCGTCTTCCGGCAGATCCTGCCGCCATCGCTGATCGCCGACCTGCGGCTTGCCGCCGATCGCGCCCGCGAGCTGGCCCGGGAGGAGCGCGGTCCTCAGGCGCAGCGGCTGCAGCCGCTGCGCAGCTACGACATCGACCAGCAGCCCTTCATCGACTATGCCGAGCTGCCCGAGCTGGTTGACGCCCTCCGGCAGGTGCTGACGCCGCGCCACTTCCACGGGGACCGGGGCTTCATGGGCATCCTTCTCGAGCCGGCGGAGTCATCCTGGTGCACCGCCTGGCACCGGGACTGGCGGGACAACATCCCGGGGCTCGACCTGACTAGGTGGGAAAGCAGCTTCAGTGACATCAACCTGTTCAACCAGGTCAACTGCGCTCTGTACGAAGATTGCTCCACCTGGTTCGTGCCGGGCAGCCATCTGCGCCGCGACCTACCAGGCGAGGTGGATCGGTTTCCGGACCGGCCGATCCCGCGTCCGGACTTCGACGGCATGGAGGAGGCGGCGCGGGAGCATGCCGGCCTCGACTACTGCCGCAGCATGCCCGGTGCGGTCCAGACTCAACTGGAGGCAGGTGACTACTGCCTCTACCGCAACACCCTCTGGCACCTTGGCAACTACGTGCCGTACCGCAAGCGTGCCACCATCCACGACGGGGTCTTCACGCCGGAGTTCGTGACGTGGATGACCGAGGTGCGGGAAGAGGCACAGCGCCGGCGGCAGCAGGGGCACGGCATGGAGAACCCCAACCAGGCCGCGGCGGGCTGAACGGGACGCGGGCTCGGCCATTCGAGGAGTACTACGGGCTCCGAGCGGACTGAGCCGCGCCACCGCAGGAGATAGGAAAATGTCGATCGAGGTCTACGACTTCAACAACCCGGTCGACCATACCCACGTGCTGGTGACGCCGCAGATCCGGGTCCGGCGGTTGCGCATCAAGGACCCGCTCTTCGGGGCCCTACGCTGCTCTGGCATCCCCGGTAGTGGTGAAGGCGGTGTAGTGCGGGAGGCCTGCGGGAGTCGATTGCAAGGCCGGGATCAACGTGGCGCCGGGCATCAGCTGAACTGACGGGATCCTCAGGTCGCCTGCACCGCAAGCCAGCGATCGTAGGGCAGGCGCAGGCTTCCGGGCAGGGCGTCGCGGATGTTGTCGGCCTTCATCCAGGCGAAGCGCTCGCCCAGATCCTCCTGCCCCTCCTCCGGGTCGTAGCGTACCATGCCGGCGCGGATGGTCAGGCGCTCGGTCAGATCGGCCGGAGCGCGGCCGCGATGGATCGTCTTGCCGCTCCAGAACAGCGTCTCCCCCTTCTTGAGAAAAATCTCCTGCTGGCCAGGGATATCGGCTTTTTTGTCCTCCAGCAGGCCGGTGCGCTCCTCCTCGGTGGCGTTGCGGCAGTGCGTGCCCGGAATCAGCAGCAGGCAGGGGTCGTCCCCGAGGGCGAGGCTCCACTTGAAGTGACTGCTCATGAAGTTGGTAAGGATGTCCAACTCCTCTTGGTCACGCGCCTCCCGGTTGGTGCCGCCAACGTCGCGGTGCCAGCCGCTGTCGTAGCCGGACGGGTTGACGCAGAGTGTCATCCAGCCCATTCGCATCTGGTCGCCAATGAAGGCCCGCACGTAGCGCATGAGTGACTCGGAGGCCAGGTATTCGGCAAAGTCCGGCTCTTCGAACTCGGGTGCGAACACGCCTTCGATGTGCTCGGCATCGCTGCCCTCGCCGTTCCGGGTAATGCGGGTGCCAAGCACGACCGCACCGGAACGCACCTTGTCACGGGCACGCCCGGCCGCGGCGACCAGCCGCTCCAGCATGTCGGGCTCGATGGCGTCGGCGGTAACGAAGTAACCCTGTTCGTGGAAGGCTTCGATCTGCTTGGCTGAGGCCATGGGGCGATCTCCCGCTACAGGTTCACGGTGCGGCAGCGGTGGGGATGGGCATGATACCCGTTTGCTTGATGATACACAGCCGGAAGATAGTTGAAATCAATATATACAGACCCAGGGGTGCTGATCCAGAAAAAACGCCGAGTACCAGGCGGACTTCAGGCGTGTGCAAACCATATTAAAATTTATAAAAATATATAAATAATATATAAATTAGTCTATTTTATAGGATGGGTGGATATTACCGGAACGCCTCAGTCGGCGAAGGTGTGCCGGCGGTCGGCGTACTCGGATTCAAGCGCTGCGACCCGCGGGTGTTCCGGTCCCAGCGCCTCGATCCAAAGCGCCAGCGCTTCCGCGTACAACCGCTCTGCCTCTTCGTCCCGTCCTCTGGCCCTGAGCGTTCGTCCCAGGGTGCTCAGGCTGACCCCCGTGTCGACGTGACCGGCCGGCAGCGACGTGCGGCGAATGCGCAGCGACCGGCGGTAGGAGGCCTCGGCCCCCTCTAAATCGCCCCGGTCCCAGGCGAGGTCGCCGAGGGCGTCCAGCGCCGTCGCGACGTCGGGATGGTCCGGACTCAGCGACCGCATCCAGATGCGCAGGGCCCGCCGCAGGTGCGGCTCGGCTTCGTCGAGCAGCCCCTGTTCGCGCCAGACTGAGCCCAGGTCCAGCAGGGATGTGGCCACGTCCGGATGGCGGGCGCCGAGGCCGCGCTCGCGAATGCCGAGGGCGCGGGCGAACAACCTTTCTGCCGCGGCGAAACGGCCGCGCAGCTGGTACACCCGGCCGAGGGCGCTCAGGGTGGCTGCCATCTGGGGGTGACCGTTTCCGCCTGCCTCGCGGATATCGAGCGTCAGGCGCAGGAGGTCTTCCGCCTCGTCGAGGCGTCCCACCGTCGTGTACAGCGCGGCCAGGCTGGCCAGCCCGATCGCGGTTTCTGGATGGCGTTGACCGAAGACCTGCTGCCGGATGCGCAGGGCGCGTCTCAAGAGGGTCTCCGCGTCGCGGTAGCGGCCCCAGGTGTGGTAGAGGCCGCCCAGGCTGCCGAGGTTGGCCAACACGTAAGGGTGATCGCGGCCGACCGCTTGCGACCAGGCGGTTAAGGCGCGCTTGTAGAGCTCTTCCGCCGCGCGCCCGGTCGGGATGAACGCCCTCGCGTCATCGAGTCCGGAAACAGATGACGATATGGCGGAGGTCCCCGCATTCTGGAGCGCCGCTCGGGCGCCAGCGGTTGCCGCCTCCGCGTCGCGACCTGCCGCGGCGTAGAGGGCAGCTAGATTGCGTTGGAAGGCCGCCTGCCCGGGTGCTAACTCCACCACCTTTTCGAGCGTGGCAATCGCCTCCTGCGTCCTGCCGCTCTGCTGGAGCGCCAAACCCATGTCGCTGAGGGCGGAAACCAGGCCGGCGTCAGCGATATAGGAAAAACCGTACTCGGCAATCGCCCGGTCCAGCTTGCCCTGGGCATGCAGGGCGCCGGCCAGCCCTAACCGAGCCCGGGCGGATTCCGGTTTGAGCGCCACGGCGCTGGCGAAGGCGGCCTCGGCCTCGCCCGCGCGGCTCTGCAGGAGGTACTGCTGACCGATCACCAGGTACAACTCCGCGTCCTGCGGCGCGCGCTCCAGGGCCTCGTGGTAGAGGTAGAGGCGGTCGCGCACGGGGCGCCAGCGCTCGAAGAGCTCCCGCTCGCGGCGGGCTTCCTCGGAACGGCCGAGACGGGCGTAGAGTCTGGCGAGGTGGGCGTGCGGGGTCGGGGCGTAGGGAGCGATGGAGGCGGCGCTGGTTAATGCGGCCAGTGCTGCCTCCAGGTTGCCCAGGCTGGTGTGGACCAGGCCCAGTTGCTGCCGGACCTGCCAGTCGTGGGGCGCCACCTGGGTGGCTCGCTCGTAGGCAGTGAGGGCGGCTTCGGGGTGGCCTAGTCCCAGTTCGATAGCGCCCATCAAACTCAGCACCGGCGCCGTCGCGGAGTCGAGATCGGCAGCCGCCCGTAGCACCTCGAGCGCCTCGCGCGGCTGGCCCAGTCCCTCGTACAGGCTGGTGGCGAGAGCGTGGTAGGCTGCGACCGGACCGGACTGCTGTGCGATTGCGGCGCGGAAGTGGGCCGCGGCCTCCGCGTAGCGAGCCCCTTCGTGCAGCTCGACGCCAACCTGGTAGAGCTCCTTGGGCGATGCTGTGGCAGGTTGGCTGGTTGGCGCCGCGCGCGTCGCCGCCGCGTCGATCCCGGTAGGCGGTGGGTGGGCTGTCGCGATGGCCTGATCGGCGTACTCCGTGATCGGCGTTGGCTGGTCCTCCCGGATGAGGTGGTAGCGGCGTAGCGGCAGCTCTGCGATTACCGCTGTTTTCCCGGACGGCCAGCGGATCTCCACCGCTTCGACCGCTTCCGCGTCGCCGAGGCCGAAAAGCAGTCTGCCGTCGTGTCCGGACTGGTAGCCGTATGCGCGTTTCACCTCCCGGGTCTGGACGAGACCGGCGCTGCGGACAATGACACGGGTGCCGATCGCGTCGCGGTTGGCTGCCGTACCGATCAGATCAAGGCCCAGCCAGGCGCGATCGCTGCCGCCGTCGTTGCGGAGCAGGGTCGGGTTGTCGTTGAGGTTGCAGACGACGACGTCCACATCGCCGTCGTTGTCGTAGTCGCCGAACGCCGCCCCCCGGCTGACCCGGGCAATGCCTAATCCCCAGCGCGGGGCGTCGTAGGCAAAGGTGCCCACGAGGTTCCAGTAGAGCAGGCTGGGCTGGGCGTACAGTAGGCTGGTCGACTGCTGTTCCAGCTGCGGGTAGAGGTGGCCGTTGGCGACGAACAGGTCCTGCCACCCGTCGTTGTCGGCGTCGATGAAGGCGGTGCTCCAGCCGAGCAGGGGCCGCGCCCGGCCATCGAGTCCGCCGGCGGCCGTGGCGTCGGAGAAGAGGCCGTCTCCCAGGTTCTGGTAAAGGGTGTTCACGTCGCCGGAGAAGTTGGTCACGAACAGGTCGAGATCGCCGTCGTTGTCGAAGTCGCCGGAGTCCACACCCATCCCGGCCTGGGCCGTCCCGTCACCGCTATAGGCGACGCCGGCGATGACGCCCACCTCGGTCAGATGCCAGTCGCCGTCGTTGCGCCAGAGCTGGTTGGCCTCCTTGTCGTTGGCGACGTAGAGGTCCGGGTCACCGTCCCCATCAAAATCGCCGGCCACCACGCCCAGGCCGGGCAGGCGGTGGTCGGCAATGCCGGTCGCCGTCCCGACGTCGGCGAACGTGCCGTCACCGCGGTTGCGGTACAGCAGATCAGGGTTGGAGGCCCAGCCCACGGGGCCGCAGAAGCCGTCGATGTCGCCGTAGACCTGGCAGCGTTCTGATTCCTCAAACCGGCTGGCATCGAACTCGACGTAGTTAGTCACGTACAGGTCGAGCCAGCCGTCGCCGTCCAGGTCGGTGAAGGCGGCGCTTGTCGCCCAGGCGGAGTCGGTGACCCCAGCGGCGGCGCCGACGTCGGCGAACGTGCCGTCACCCTCGTTGCGGTAGAGCTGATTGGGCCCCCAGTGCGTCACGAGCAGGTCCGTGTCGCCGTCGTTGTCATAGTCGGCGACGGCCACGCCCATGCCCCAGCCGGAAGATCCGACGCCGGCGCTTGAAGTCACGTCGGAGAAGACCCGCTCGCCCGCTCGCCCGCTCGCTTCGTTGCGGTACAGGCGACTGAGCGGCAGCGGCTGATCGTCGTCGAAGCGGGTGGCGTTCACGAGGAAGAGGTCGAGGTAGTCGTCGCCGTCGAAGTCGAGAAAGGCGGCGCCCCCGCTCATCGACTCGACGATGTGACGCTGCGCGGGATCGCCGGAGACGTGGAGGAAGTCGATTCCGGATCGATCGGTCAGATCGACAAACGCCAGATTCCGGCGCCGCTCGAGCTCCTCCTCGACGGAGGCCGGCGGTGCGGGCTCCGACGGCTTCGGGCCCGGGTCGGCGGAGCAGCCCACGAGCAGGCCGACGATGGGGAGCATCGCGGCGATCCGGCCCTGGACGGGAAGGGGCGTGCGGCTCATGGGAAGAGCGGCATTACAGGCGGTATCTGCAGGCGTGGGGGGCGCGGTGGGGGGGGACACACGCACCCCCGGGACCGGGGGGGGGCGGGGGGGGGGCCCTGGGGGCTCCCCCCCCCACGACCCCGATTACCGGTTGGGGCTCGGGCTGATCGCCGACACGACCGGTTTGGGCGCTCCGGGCGCTTCCCGCGCCGCGCCGGGTGGATCCACGAGCCTGAGGGCGTTGGCGTGAAACAGTCTGTCCTGGACGTCCTGGGCCAGGTCGATGCGGCGCAGGAAATCGAGCAGCTCGGAGCCGTAGTAGTCGCGGCCGAACATCAGTCGGTCGGAGTAGGTGTTGAGAAAACGGTTGGCGTTGTCCGGATCCCGCGAGAGTGCACGGAGGGCGGAGCCGGCCGACAGGTCGGCCCAGAGGTTGGCGTTGCGGTCGAGCAGCGGCTCCAGCCGCCCCCCCGGAACCACCGGGCCCGAAGGATAGAGCTCGGTCGCGGTGTCGGCATCGCCGCTGATCTCGCGCCAGAAGCCGGGGGCGTGGCCAACGAAAATGGTGTCGGGGCAGGCCCGCAGCGCGCGCTCCAGGTTCTCCACCGTGCCACCGTACCAGTTGGGCTGGTAGCGCGGCTTGCCGCTATCGCCGTTCGCAAGGAAGGGCACGTCGAGGTGAAGGACCACCGGGCAGCCCAGGTCCCCGGCCTTGCGGAAAAGCTCTACACATCGGGGGTCGTCGAAGAGCATACGCAGCTTCCACTCGCCGCAGATGCGGACGTCGTGCATGGCGACGGCGGACTCGAACACGGCGGGGGCGTTCTCGATGCGGGGGTCGGGGCAGTAGCCGACGACGAACCGGTCGGGGTACCGGTGTCTGGTCAACAGCAGGTCGGAGAGGGGGACGCCGGGGTGGGTGCCGTCGTTGGCCAGATGGGCGGGGTTGAGGACGTGACGGAACTGAGCCACCCCCTCACCTGCTGGCATGTCCCAGCTCAACAGCCAGGCGAAGTCGATGCCGAACTCGTCGAGGTCGGCAACCAGGCCGGCGTCGTCGCGTCCGTGCCAGAACACGTGCTGGTGTGAATCGATGAGCATGAGCAACTCCCGGTTCGGTGGGTGGGTCGGTGGGCGCGCGCCGGAGATCCGGCCGGGTTTCACTTCAGGAAGGCCCGCTCGACCTTGGCCAGGATTGCGACGGCGTCGGCGGCGTCACCTTCCGTCCAGCCTTCGTGAATTTGAAGGAGGATGGTGCGGCGCACGGTTGCCTCGATGTTGGGCAGTGGATAGTCCTTGTCGGGGTCGCCGGCGTAAGCGGGACTGGACCATGGATAGTCGCTGTCGGCAAAGACGTTGCGCTTGCGGCTCCACGCCATGTCGGTTGGAATGAAACGGTAGCCCTGACCAGCCGGCAACCCCTCCGCAGATAGGGCAGCGATGAAGGCGTGCAGGTCGACATCGAGCGCGTCGAGGTCGATGTCGACGAACTGGAACCAGTAGGCGCCCTCGCATCCGGGCAGCTCGGCGTGGGGCCGGACCGCCCGCAGCGCCTCGCAGCCGCGGGCGATCGCCGCGGCCACCCGCCGTCGCCGTGCGACCACGGAGGGCAGCTTGCGCAGCTGTGCCCGGCCGATGGCGGCATGCAGCTCGTCCATGTTGAGATTGAGGGAGGCGACGACGTTCTGGTTGTCGCTGGTCATGCCGTGGGGCTTGCCGCGGTCGGCGTGCCGGCGTGCACTCCAGTAGAGGTCCTCGTTGCGGGTGAAGACCACGCCGCCCTGGCCGCCGGTGGTGTGGTGTTTGCCGCTCATCGTGGAGAAGGAGGAGATATCGCCCATCGAGCCGGCTGGCCGACCCTTGTAGAGAGCACAGTGGGCCTGGGCGCAGTCCTCGATCACCGGGATGCCGGCGGCGCTTGCGATTTCGAGGATTGGATCCATGTCCACCGGCAGGCCGGCGATGTGGGCGACGAGGATGGCGCTCGTGCGTTCGCTGAGGCGGGCAGTCACCTGCTCGGGGCCGACGTTGTAGGAGCCGGGGGCGCAGTCGGCCGGGATCGGGATAAGGTTGCACAGGGCGACCGGCATGACGCCCCCCGGGTCGGAGACGGCCGGAACGATGACTTCGCTGAAGGCCGGCAGCTCCAGTGCCCTCAGGGCCACGAATAGGGCGCTGGTACCGGAGTTGACCCCATCGGCAAAACCTCCACCCAGCAGGCGCGCGAATTCGGCGCAATACTCCTCCTCCTGCGCGCCGGCGTAACCGAGGAGTCTGTCGCCCTGCTCGGCAGCCGCGTCGAACAAGGCGATTGCCGCCTGTCGCTCCTCCGGCCCGAAAACCCGCCGGGACGGAAACGGCTGTGTCCGTGCCGGCGCTCCGCCGGCTACCGCCAGGCGGGTCCGGTCGCTCATCCCGGGACCGTGCTCTGCGTCTGTGCAAGGTTCTGGCGCCACACCGGCGCCAGAGCCAGCTGGAGTTGGTCGAGCTCGACGCTGCTCAGGTACTGCTGGGCGGCGAACGCTTCAGGGGGAAACGGCTCCAGCAAGGCGGTATCGCCGGTGTCGATGCCGGTGGGGCACATGGGAAAGGCGGCCTTCTCCGGGAAGGTGTGAACGCCGTGGGCACAGAGGTCGGGCGAGCGGAGCCAGGAACGAGCAGAACTCGCCGGTGACCGGCTTGTGGCGTTTGACGATGGCGTCGACGAGCCGGTCCCCCAGGTGCCACTTGCGAGCGAGTATCTCACCAACCTCGACGTGCGTCAACCCGGCGGCTACGTCCCCTGCCGATGATGGCGTTCATCGGCGTGCGCAGCTCGTGGTGGTGTCCAAGACTATCCAGACCCTTGATGATCCTCAGTCCTACGGACTCTTCGACGAGTATGGGCAGCTCGGACATGGATCAGCGCTGCAAGATTCTGACGCAGGTCGGACTCGCCGCGACCGCGGGAGAGCCCAGCGGCTGCAGCAAGCCCGTGTCGGTGTCGATGCTGAAGGCGGTGACGTTGTTCGACCCATGGTTGGCGGAGGTCAGGACGTGGCCATCGGGGGCGATGGCGATGTTCCAGGGGATCTGGCCGCCGGCCGGTGTGCAGTCCAGCATCGAGAGACTGCCAGTGCTTTCGTCGATGGTGAAGGTGGCGATGCTGTCGTGACCACGGTTGGTGCCGTAGGCGAACCTGCCGTTCGGGTGAATCTGGACGTCGGCGGTGTGGCTCGATCCGGAGAAACCCTCGGGCAGCGCCGAGATCGACTGGGTCTGGGTCAGGTGCCCCGTCTGCGGATCCCAGTCGAAGACGTTGATCGTACTGTCGAGCTCGTTGATGACGTAGGCGAAGCGCCCATCGGGATGGAAGTTGATGTGGCGGGGGCCGGCTCCGGGCTGCAGTGCCGCCGGTTCGGTGGGCCGCAACGTGCCCGCACCGTCGTCGATTTCGTATGCAAAGACCCTGTCGGCGCCCAGGTCGGGGGCGTAGGCGAACCGGTCTCCAGGCCCCAGCTGGAAACAGTGGGGGTGGGCTTCCGACTGCCGGTGCGCGACCGGACCGCTGCCCTGGTGCTGAACTGTGCACGAACTCGGGCCGAGGCTACCATCGCTTGCCAGCGGCATCAGGGTGACGCTCCCGCTCCGGTAATTGGCGACGATCAGGAAGGAGTTGGCGCCGTCGACGCAGACATAACAAGGTTCGGAGCCGCCGGTGGGCTGCTGGTTCAACCGCCGCAGCACGCCCGTTTCCTCGACCGCGTAGGCGACCACCATCCCTGGGGCGTCACCGTGCTTGCTGCTGGTGGCGTAGAGGAAGCGCTGGTCGCGGCTTAACGTCAGGTGGAAGGGCCGGTCCGTCAGCTCCTTGCGAAGCAGGCCGAAGTCACCGGTCGCAGGGTCCAGTCGGTAGGTGTAGATACCCTCGCCGGGCTGCTCGGACCAGGTGCCGACAAAAACCAGAAAATCCTTGAATCGATCCATCGATAGTTTCCGCCTGAAGGAAGGCGCCGCAAAGGAAACTAAGAAATCTCGCTCCAGCGAAAATGAATATGCAATAAATGGTTTGGCCGTAAGCGGCGGTCGTGAACACCGGGCGCGCGGCGCGGGCGTGGCCGATGCGGTCAGCGGCGCCGGTGCTGGACCAGGCAGTAGACGGCCAGGTTGACGGCGATGACGGCGAGTCCGAGCCCTATCTGAACGGTCCGTGTCAGACCAGCCGGGTAGAGCACGGGCAGGAGATAGTGCTGCACGAAATCGCCCTGGTAAGCGCCGCCGCTGCCGAGGTCGCGCAGCCTGTTCTCCAGTGGCGTGAGGGGGCAGGTCCATCCGGCCAGTTCCACGAATGCCGCCCAGGCTGCCGCCGGCAGGTGGATCCACGGCGCCCGACGCCAGCGCAGGGCGAGGCAGCCACCCAGGAGGACGAGCATTACGAAGCCCAGGTGCAGAATGACGATGGCATCGGCCAGCAGGCCGTACCAGAAAGGGGACACGGCCCGGCGTTCAGCGCACGAACCACCGCATGGCGTAGCGGCCGGGCAGGTCCTCGAACTCCAGCGTGTACGGGTTGCACCGCCGGTAGCGGGCGTAGCCATCGGTGCGGACCATGAGCCAGCCGTAGTCCCAGTTGCGGCTGGCGTAGAGCATCGGCTTGCCGGGCGCCACACGCGCCAGCGGGTGGGTGCCCGCAATGAACAGTTCCTGCTCGGTGTAGTAATAACAGGAGCCGCACTGGACGAACAGCTCGTTGTCGAGGGCCTCGTCGTCGTCGGTGGCAAGCTCGCCGCAGAATCCCCGGATTGCCACCTTGACCGCACGGCCCTCGACGAACGCCTCGCCGACGGCGGCCGCCGACCCACTGAGGACGTTGCCGTCGGCGTCGTGAGAGAACAGCTCCTGCCAGGTGTCGCTGACGTTGAAACGATAGAGGTCGAAATCGTAGATGAAGTTGCTGCTGGGGGCGTTGGTGTCTTCGTCGAAGGCGGTCTGCGGATGGTATCTGGGCATGTCTTTCGAGTGATCGACGTGCCGTGCGGAGATGCCGATCGTGCCGGTGGCCGGGGAGCCATCTAGGAAAGGCCGGGCGATGGCCTGCTGGCCGTTCTGGTTGTAGAGGAACAGGGACATGGAGGGGCGGGACCCGAAGCCGACGGGCAGGTCGACGGGCTGGCGCTGGCTCATGATGCCGCCGGACCAGGAGTTGTCGACCAGGAGGGTGATGGCGAACTCGGCGACTTCGTGGATCAGCTCCGGGCTGTCGGAGGAGGTATCTATGTGCTCGTTGTGCCGAAAGTGGGTGAGGATCCTCAGGTCGGCGGCGCTGCGGATGGCGTCGGCAAGGTCGGCTTCGCTGCCGGTCACCTTGTTTCTGTTGGTGTCGAGTTCGAGGGCGCATTTCCAGGACATGTCTTGCTCCGGGGATTGTGGTCGTGGGCTTCTGTCTTGGGGGTGAGGTGGAAGCGGGCTGCGATCCCGCAGTCGATTACTCGCCGGCGGGCCAGGTGTGGCTGCCGCCGGCGTTCATGGCGAGGTTGCCGCCGTCTACCGGGAGGAGGACGCCGGTCATGGCGGCGGCGGCGGCCGAGCAGAGGAAGACGGCGGGGCCGATGAAGTCCTGGGGCTCCATGAGGCGGCCTAGGGGGATGCCTTTGAGGAACTCGTTGGCGATGGTGTCCCGGAAGCGGGGGTTGGTCAGGAGCATGTTCTCGAGGGCGGGGGTCAGCACCTGGGCGGGGATGATGGCGTTGACGCGGATGCCCTGGCGGGCGTACTCGACGGCGAGCTCCCGGGTCAGCTGGGTGACGCCGCCCTTGGCCGTGCTGTAGGGGAAGTTGCCGCGGCCGACGCCGGTCATGCCGGCTATGGAGCCGATGTTGAGGATGCTGCCACCGCTGTCGTTCTCGATCATGCTGCGCAGGGCCTGGCGGGCGCAGAGGAAGTAGCCGGTCAGGCTCACGTCGAGGGTCTTCTGCCAGCCCTCCAGGGTCAGCTCGTGGGGGCGCACCCGCTCGGGGAAGGCAAAGGGGACGTTGGCGAGGATGTCGATCTGGCCGAAGTATTCCTCGGCCCCGGTGAACAGGTCCTCCACCTGTTCTTCGTCGGACACGTCGACCGTGGCGACCAGGGTGCGCCGGCCGATGCTCTCGATCTCCTCGCCAGTGATGCCGGCGCCCTGCTTGTCGATGTCGGCGACGACGATGTCGGCGCCGTAGTGGGCGAACCCCAGCGCCAGGGCGTGGCCGATGCCGCCGTGCGCGCCGGCGCCGGTGACCACGGCGATTTTTCCGGTTAGGTCGAACAGGCCTTCGTGCACGACTATTCCCTCAGCGCCGCCGACCAGCTCAGCTGACCAGCCAGAGATAGGGTTGCTCCACCAGCTGCTTCAGGCGCTGCAGGAAGCGGCCGGCCGGAGCGCCGTCGACGAGGCGGTGGTCGAAGGTGAGGCTAAGGACCATCATGTGGCGGATCTCGACCCGTTCCGCAGCCGGGTCGGTCACCACCTGCTTCGGGACGATGCGACCTACCCCGAGGATGGCGCATTCGGGCAGGTTGACGATCGGCGTGAAACTGTCGATTTCGTACATGCCGAGGTTGGTGATCGTGAAGGTACCTCCCCGCATGGCGTCCGGCCCCAGGCTGCTCCGGGTGGCCGCGGCGACCAGATCGGCCGACTCGGCTGCGACCTGGAGCAGGGTCTTGGCCTGAACGTCGCGGAGGATGGGGACCAGCAGCCCGCGCTTGGTGTCGACGGCGAGGCCTATGTGCACCGCCGCCATCTCGAGGAGCTCCCCGGAGTCGAGGAGCTGGGCGTTCATCTGCGGGTGTTCTATCAGGGCCTGTGCCGTTGCCTTGGCCAGCAGGTCGTTGTAGGAAGGGACGACCCGCTCGCTATTGCCATCATCCATGAGCTGGGCGCGCAGGCGCACCAGCTCCGTAGCGTCCACCTCTGTGTGCAGCGTTACCGGCGCCGTGGCTCGGGCACTGGCAGCCATGCGGTCGGCGGTGATCTGACGCACGCTGCTCATAGGCGTCCGGCGATCGGCCTCGAGTGGTGCCGCCGCCGCCTCGACGTCAGCCTTTTCGATGCGGCCCCGTTTCCCGGGGGTGATCCTGGTCAGGTCCACCCCGAGCTCCTCGGCAAGGCGCCGGGCCACCGGACTGGCTTTGATCTGGGGTTGCGCGCCCGCGGCGGCGCGCACGTCCCGCTCGACGATGCGTCCGGAGCGGCCGCTGCCCTGCAGCTGCGCCCAGTCGACGCCAAGCTCGGTGGCGACGCGCCGCGCCCGGGGGCTGATGTTGGGGGCGGCGGTATCGGTCGTCGGGGCAGGGGACGGTCGGGCAGGGGCCGTGGCCGCACCGGACGGCGGTTCGGGCGCGGGAGCGGTGGCGGTGTCCTCCGGCAATTCGGGCAGCTCCGGCATCTCTTCCCCTGACTCGAGTAGAAAGCCGATGACGGTGCCCACTGGCAGCGTGGAGCCCGGGGCTGGAGAGTTCGGGGGGATGCCCAGTGTGCCGGAATCGAGCGCCTCGATCTCATTGAGAGCCTTATCGGTCTCGACGGTGAAGAGGATGTCGCCAGCGGTTATCTTGTCGCCGTCCCGCCTGATCCACTCGACGAGAATCCCCTCTTCCATCTGCCAGCCGAGGCGCGGCATGACGAGCTCGATGGCCATGCGTCCCCCCTATTCGGCAGCCAGGTCGCGGATGGCGGTGGCGATGTCTCCGTCCTGCGGAACGGCCGCCGTCTCCAGTGGGGGGCTGTACGGGATCGGCGTGTGCAGGCCGTTGACCCGCCGGATTGGGGCGTCGAGGTCATCGAAGGCCACGTCCGCCACGGCGGCGGCGATATCGGCGCCGATGCTGCCGGGCGCATAAGTCTCGTCGACGATCAGCAGCCGCCCGGTCCTGGCTACCGATGCGAGGATAGTGTCCATGTCGAGGGGGGCCAGGGTGCGCGGGTCGATGAGCTCGACCGAGATGCCCTCGCCCTGCAGCTGCTCGGCGATGGCGGCGGTGCGGTCGACGTGCACGGCCAGGGCGACCACCGTGATGTCATCGCCCTCCCGGACGATCCTGGCCTCCCCGAAAGGGATCGTGAGGTCCTCGTCCTCAGGTACCGGTCCCCTGGCGCCGAGCAGCAGCCGGTGCTCCAGAAAGAGAACCGGGTCGTCGCTGCGGATGGAGGTCTTGAACAGGCCTTTGGCTTCGGCCGGATTTGAGGGGTAGACAACGCGGAAGCCGGGCTGGTGGGTGAAGAACGGGTAATAATTGCCGGAGTGGTGGGTGGCCGCCGAGCCGCCGACGCCGACGCAGCCACGCAGGACTAGCGGCATCTTCAGCCGGCCGCTGCTCATGTACTGCATCTTGGCCGCCTGGTTCACCATCTCACCGATCGAGTCGAGGATGAAATCGGTGAACATGAAGTCGACGATGGGCCGGGTACCGGTCATGGCGGCGCCGGCACACATGCCGACGAAGCCGCGCTCCGAGATCGGCACGTCGACCAGCCGTTCCGGACCGTGGATGTCGAACAGACCCAGGGTGGTGTTGAAGTTGCCGCCGCGCACCCCCGCGCCCTCGCCCACGACGAATATGGTCGGGTCGGCCGCCATCTCCTCGGCCAGTCCTTCGCGGACGGCATCGACGAACGTCATCTCGCGCATGATGCCCCCCTACTCGCTGAAGATGTGGTCGGCGACGGTGGCCGGGTCGGGCCACGGACTGTCCGTGGCGAACTCGACCGCCTCGGCGATCTCGGCCTTGACCTCGGCGTCGACCGCCTCGATCTCTTCCTCGCTCGCCGAGCCGGCGGCCAGCATGTGTTGTCGGAAGAGCTTGAGCGGGTCCCGCTCGACCCAGGCCTGAATCTGCTCGCGGGTGCGGTAGCCGGTGTCGCGCATGCCCTCGGCATGGGGGCGGGTGCGGTAGGTCTTGCACTCGATCAGGGTCGGTCCGCCGCCCTTGCGCGCGCGCGCGATCGCCGCGCCCGCCGCTTCGTGCACGGCCAGCACGTCGTTGCCGTCTACCGCGACCCCGGGGATGTTGTAGGCGGTCGCTTTCTGCGCCACGTCGGTGTTCCCGGTGGCATACTCGAAAGGCACCTCGGTGGCGAACTGGTTGTTCTCGCAGACGAACAGGGTGGGCAGCTTGAAGATCGCGGCCAGGTTCAGGCCTTCGTGGAAGGCGCCGTTGTTGACGGCGCCGTCACCGAAGAAAGCGACGCCCACCTGCTTGTTCTTCAACAGCTTGAAGGAGTAGCCGGCGCCGGCGGCCTGGAGGATGCAGGGTCCGACGATGCCGCTGGTCCCCATCATGCCTACTTCGGGGGAGAACAGGTGCATGCTGCCCCCACGCCCATCGGAGCAGCCGGTGGACTTGCCGAACAGCTCCGCGATCAGCTCCCGGGGCGGCACGCCCGTGGCCAGGGCGTGGCCGTGGCCGCGATGAGTGCTGAAGACGGCGTCGCGCTGGTCGAGATGGGCGCAGACACCGGTGGCGATCGCTTCCTCGCCGACGTAGGTGTGGCAGGCGCCGTGGATCAGGCCGGCCTGATGGGATCGTGCCAGCTGCTCTTCGCACCGGCGGATCACCAGCATCTGGCGCCAGAGTTCCCGGTCCCGCGCCGCGGCCCCTTTGCGGCTCCTGGTGGGCTTCCTCTTCTTGGCCATTTTACCTCTGTCGATGGGGATGTGAGTCGGTGGGTCGGGTCAGTACTGACGGTAGACGCGGCCGCTCTTGACGACAACGGACGGTTCCAGGTAGCGGGAGGCAGTACGGCTGTCGCCGCGGGAATCCTCCAGCCGGAACTGTCCGTCGCGGCTCTCGAAGACGACTGCATCACCCCAGGCACCGGGCTGCAGCGTCCCGATCTGGTCGCCCATGCCGATGATCCCGGCCGGCACCGACGTGGCCTTGGCGAAGGCCTCTTCGACGGTCAGGCCAAGGAGCAGAAACTTGTTGATCACGTTGGCCAAGTCGTAGACCGGTCCGTCGACGTTGTAGATGTGCAGGTCGGAGGAGATGGAATCGGGCAGGATGCCCTGCTGCATCGCCGATTCCACCACCGACCAGCTGAACGAGCCGGCGCCGTGGCCGACGTCGAAAATAACGCCGCGCTCCTGCGCCTGCCGCACCGAATCGCGCACGCTGCCGCCCTCGTCCATGATGCCGCAGTCCATGTCGTGGTAGCAGTGAGTGAGGATGTCGCCTTTGCCCATGACGGCGAGGATATCGTCGAGCGAGTCGCACCAGGCGGCCTGGGGGTGCACCATGATCGGCAGTCCGGCGGCGTCGGCCGCCTCGCGGGCGCGGTGGAGCGGCAGCATGCCGGAGCGTTCGCTGACGATGCTGTTCCTGGTCAGGCGGACCTTGACGCCGAGGATGAGGTCACGGTGGTCCTCGATCGTCCTGGTGCAGCGCGCGACGTCGGCAAACTCGGGCACTTCGAACTCCCCGACGGCCTGGGTGATCATGCCCTGCGACGAGATGTTGAGCTGCGCGAAGATGCGGGTCTCGCTTACCTCGATCACGTACTTGCGAAAGCCGGGAAAGGTATCGGCCCCCGAGGATCCGGCATCGAGGACGGTGGTGGCCCCGCGGGCCAGGCAGGTGGCGTCCGGTTCGATGCCGAAGTGACTCACGCCCGGGAAGACGTGGACGTGCAGGTCGATGAGTCCGGGAGTGACGGTCTTTCCAGTGGCGTCCACGACGGCGCGGGCCGCACCCGCATCCAGGTCGGGGCCCTCCGCGACCACCTTCTGATCGGCGAAGGCGATGTCTCGTCTTTCATGTATGGCGCGGCCCGGGTCCAGGAGGGTGCCTCCCTTGACGAGCAGCTCGTATCCGGTCTTCGACATGGTGAACAAAGTAACCCGCCTGCCGCGGCGGGCAAACGGGCATCGCGTCGGACTATACTGTTTTCCCCCCGCTCAGGGTTTCGTCGACGATCTCGTCGACCTCGAGCGGCTTGGCGATGAAGCCGGCCGGTTCATCGTCTGACTACCAGGATGCGCGGGCTTTACTGCTTGGCGACGTCATCGTCCTTGAGGTTGCCCACCGCCGTGACCGACTTGATGGTGGCCGCCCGCCTGCCCTGAGCTGTGGTGAATCCCGGCTTGCCGGGCAGCCGCAAGCAAATGCGCACTAGAGCACGAGCCAGATCCCGACGATGCACAGGAGGATGCCGGCAACAGTGCGCAGGTCGGCTTTCTCGCCGAAGACCGCCATGGCCAGAAACAGCCCGAATACCGGGGACGCGGACGAGAGCGTCGTGGTCTTGGCGGCACCGATCTCCCGCAGGGCCTCCAGAAATAGGAACGAGCCGACCCCCATACCGATTATTCCCGACAGGGCAAGGATCAGCAACGGGCGCGATCCGACCCGGCCGCGCGGACTGTAGCCGGTTGCCCGCAGCGCCAAGAGCAGGAACGCCGCCACCAGGGGCAGCCTGACGCTGTTGGCCTGGACGGCTGTCAGCTGGGCGATTGCTCGCGTCGTCATCAGGGTGCCGAGGCCCCAGGAGACGGATGCGCCCAGCGCTGTGGCCAGGCCCAGGGTGGCGCTGAGCCTGCGACGGCTAGGCACCGCTTGGGCAGGGGAGCTGACGTCCCGTGGGCGTCCTGCCTGCTCGCGGCTCGAGAGCAGGGCGACCCCTGCCACTACCAGGACACAGCCGATCACGAAAGTTTGGGCGAAACCCTTGTCCAGCAGCAGCCACTCGAAGAACAGGGTGGGGAGTGGAAAGGTGCCGGAGATGGCCAGCGCCCGGGCGACGCCGATCTCCCGCAGCGCGACCATGTAAAGGGTGTCTCCGACCCCGACTGCGAGAAGGACTGAGGTGACCAGCAGCACCCATTCGAAGCTGGTGACCTGGAGGAAAGTGGCCAGCGGCGGCTGGAATGGCATGAGTAGCCAGGCGAGGAGGCCGGCCGCGCCGCAGCGCAGGGCGTTGAGGAGAGCGGGCGGAAAGGCGGCGACGTAGTGCCGCATGATCAGGCCGTTGAGGGCCCAGATGAAAGCGCAGGCGAGTCCGATGGCCTCGCCGTAGCCGATGTATCCCAACTAGGTTCCCACCTCAGGTGATTTTCCACCGCCGCCGGCGATCGGTCTGCGGGCAGTCGGCCTACGAGTGGTCCAGCTCCCAGATGGGAAAGTAGACGGGGAAGAGCCGCTCCAACAGCGCTGCGGTAGGGGCATCCGCTATGCGCACCGGCTCGTGGCTGGCATGTGCTCCGAATATCAGCTGCACGAGCTGGCGCTCGCTGAGACGGAGCGGTTCGGAGGCCGGTTCGGCCGTGACGTCGACATGCCCGTCATCCAGGGTCAGCGCCGCGGTTTGTCCGGTGTCGATGCAGTGCAGCGTAAATTGGGTCGAGAGCCCGGCCGAGCGCGCCTGCAGGTGTCCCTGGATCTGCCGCATCAGCAGGGGGAGATCGTTTATGCGCATCATCTGCGGGCCGATGCCGGCGGCGTTCTCCATCGGCTCGCGGGTAGCAGGCACCCGCTCCTGGAGCAGGTCCTCCAGCACCGTCGGAGTGAGGTTGGTGACCACCTGGATTGCCTGCTCACGCTCCCGCAGCAGGCGGCCGATCAGGGTCTCCACCGCCTGCGGTCGGCCGCCGGCCTCGATGATTCCCGGTTTGTTGGAGCCGGTCCCCACACAGACGTAGCCGGCGATCGTTTCCCCGCCCATGGCCAGGAGGGTGGCGACCTTCGGCAGGGTCAGCAGCGTGGCATACTCATTCCTGGTGCGGGCGATTCGATGGGGCTCGGAGTCGTGGATCGCAATCACGCCGTCGAGGTGAGCGGGGTCGTTCGCATCGTAGGGGATCGTCGCGAAGCCGGCGTCGGCGAAAAGGGCCTCGTCATCCGGCTGCAGAGTGAACTTCCACCCCTGGTTTCCAACCGCCTCCCAGCCGGAGTGGTGGTAGAAAGGGAAAGTGGCATGCTGTGTCCACAGGACCGACACCGGCCAGCCATTCTCCTGCATGCGGTGGACGTTGTCCCGCAGGCAGAGTGTGGCATAGCCCCGGTGGCGATGGTCCGGGTGGGTAACGGTGGGGCTGATTATGCCGACCGTGATGCGATCCTCTCCGACCACGACCTGGCGCGGTGCAACGGGCACGTGGGCGACTACTTGGCCGTCGACGAGGAGGACGCGCATGTTGTCGAGCCGGTCGTGGTTGAAGATCAAGGGATAGTCGGTGCGGATGTTCTGGTCGGAGCTAGTGCGGAAGGTGGCGTTGATCAGGGCGATGGTCTCTTCGAACTCTTCTTTGCGGCAGGCTCTTGGGCCGTCGATCATGTCCTGTTCCCTTCTATCCTGGATTCCGTGCGTGCGCGCGGATCGTGATTAGCGTCTATAACGTGCGAACGGCCGGCCGGGAAGTGGCGTCTGTCTGCAACCCTATGAGCAGACCTCGAGGGCCTGGGACGGGCCTACCCGGGAGCGGGTCTGAATATGTGTTTAGGGGTGGGTCTGGCGCTACCGGACGAGGGTAAGCTTGCGGTTGAGCGAATGACTGCTGCCGGCGCCGTCGGTGGTCGTGAGGCGGTAGATGTAGATGCCGCTGGCGAGGGGGTGGCCGGCGGCGGTGTGGGGTGTCCATTGGATCTGGTGGGGTCCGGCGGGCAGCTCTGGGAGATGGTGGGTGGAGACGAGCTGGCCGGCGAGGTCGTAGGTCTTGAGGGTGACGGAGGCGGGCTCGGCGAGGTGATAGGGGATGATGGTCGCGCTGTTGAACGGGTTGGGATAGTTCTGCTCGAGTCGGGTGGCGGCCGGTGCCGGGTCGGACTCGGCGGTCTGTTCGACGTTGGTGGGGAGCTCCCGGGTGCCGACGGCGAACCAGGTCGGGAGCTGGCCCTCGGTCACGTACGGCTGGGAGGGAGCTGCGGTCTTGGTACGACTGTCATCGAGCGGTATCTGGCGCAGGGTCTTGAGGCCGTCCTCTTCTCGTTGGATCACGAGGGCGCGGTCGTCGGGGGAGAAACGCGGGAAGCCGAAGAGGGAGGAGCCGTTGTCCTCGACCATGGCCGACTCTCCGGTGAAGAGGTCGCTGATCCAGATTGCGTCGGTCTCGTTCTCAAAGTCGATCAGGTCGAAGGCGATGTAGCGGTCGCTGGTCTGGGAGAACGAGGGATTGCCGATGCTGATGCCGGGTGGTTGCGCCGGGAACAGGGGAAAGATGATCTCGTTGTCGACGTCAAGGACGTTCACATCCCAGTATTCGATGGGGACCTCGCCTTCGCCGGAGATGGAGTTGAGGGCGTCGTAGACCAGGAAGGTGCCCGTCAGGTCCCAGTCCATGGCGTCGGCGAATTGCACGATGTTGGTGGTCACGTCGGGTTGGGTGGTCGGGTTGTAGAGAACGATCGACTTGCTGTTCTCCGGCTCGAACAGGTCGATGATGAAAATCGAGGTGTCGGCAAAGACCGAGGTCGTGGCGAGACGCCGGCCGTCGGGCGAAAGCGCGACCGAGCGCCACTCGCCGGCTCTGCTGATGACGCGCTCGTCGATGCCGTTGGAGTTGATGGCGCGAACGAAGTTCTGGCTGTCGACGAAGACGACAAGTGAGCCGTCGTCGGAGGCGCTTACCGGATTGCCGGTGATGGTGAAGACTTGCGTCGGCGTCAGCTGGATGATGTCGTCATCGGAATCGATGTCCGGGCGCACCAGATACAGGCTGTTGTCGTTCGGGGTGGCGTTGACGACGGCGATCCATTGCTCGCCGTAGACCGGCAGGGTGTCGCGGGGAGCTGCGACGGTGCCGTCTCCGAGGATGCCGACGGCATCGAAGGCGGCGCGGACGGCGTCCACCTCGTCGTCCCCGTAGAGCTCGGCGGCAGCCCGCACGGCGGCCAGACGCATATCGACGAAGTTGGCGCGGGTGTTCAGGTAGCGGGCCTCCATGATCCGGTAGTAGATCTGCTCCGTTTGCTCGCGGCCGATGGCCTCGGCGATCAGGAAGCAGGCCCGGTTGGGGATGCCGCTGTTCACGTGCACGCCGCCGTTGTCTTCGGTGATGTCGAGCTCGACGAACTCGTCCATGTGGGCCGGCTGCCAGAAGAAGTCACCGGGCTGGCCGCCGTTGTGGGGATCCTCTAGGTCGCGTAGGGCGCCGGAGGAAAAGAACCGGCTCTTGACGACCTCTTCCCCGATGCGCCAGTCGTCACGGTCGAGCATGACGCCGAAGATGTCGGCGATCGACTCGTTCAGGGCGCCCGACTCGAAGCGGTACTCCAGGTTTACCGTCCGCTCGATGACTCCGTGGGTAATCTCGTGGGCGGCGATGTCGAGTGAGCCTGCGAGCGGATTGAAAGCGGCATTGCCGTCCCCGTAGGCGATCAGGGTGCCGTTCCAGAAGGCGTTGCCCATGCTGGCGCCGTCGTCGGTGACGTGCACGACCGAGATCAGGGTGCCGCCCCTGTCGTCAAAGCTGTCCCGGCCGTGGACGTCCTGATAGTACTCGAAGACGCGGGCAGTGTTACTGTGGGCGGAGACGGAGACCGGGTCGGTCCAGTCGTTGGTGGCACTACCCACGTAGGTCAGGTTGGTGCCAGTGCGGAAGTCCTCTGCGCCCGCGTCGAGCGTGATCAAGGCGCCGCGAGGGGCACCGAAAAGGTCGGGCTGGAAGTCGGCGAAGATCGATCGGCTGGCGTCGAGCATGAAGAAGGAGCCGCCGGATTCGTAGACCTGCAGGTCGCGCGCTGTCCCGAACAGGTCGGTGCCTCGCCCTCCTGTCGGTCCGTCGGTCATCGTGGCGTTGTAGCGTTCCAGAATTGAGCCGCTGAGGGCGTCGACGAAGTAGACCCAGCGATCGCGCATGTTGGGGCGGATCTCGACGTGCCAGGCCAGGCGCGAGGTTGCATGGCCGTCTCGCCGCCACAAGCAGAGTCCGGTGTCCGGTCCATCGTAGCGCAGCAGCCTGCGCATCCCCTCGTCCAGGGTGACGAACGCCGCCTGGCCGAGATGGTCGCGGACCGCGGCGAGTGCATCATCCCGGTCCAGCGCCGGCTCGAGGGCGAAGTCCAGGCGGGGTGTCGGCGCGTAGCGACCGTTCAGCGCGTAGAGCCCGCCGGCGTCGAAGTGCAGTACGATCTCGTGCCCCCACAACGGCAGCCCCTCGTAGACCTGCTGCATCCTGACGTGTCGGGTGCCCGGACCGCTCTCGATGGCGCGTAGATTCAGCTCGGCGCGGGGCTCGCGCAGGCGGAAGAGGTTGCGATGGGTTTCGATGAACTCGTACGCCTGGTCGAGCGCAGCCGCGCCGGCTGGAGCTGCGGCTTTGGCGCTCGCCCGCCGGGGCGAGAGATCGACGAACGTCGGAGTGCCGTTGCGGCGGTTCCAGTGGACGGCGAACCCGGCGGCGGCGGCCTTGCCCGCCGCACCCGGCCTGGTGGCGTGCTGCTGCCGCGCGGTCAGCAGGCTCCTCAGAGCCTCCCCAGACCGGGTTGTGGACGCACCAGACTCAGCCTGGCGCAGTGCGACGAGGGCGCGGGCCATCGTCGCCAGCTCGCCTGCCTCAACGCCCCCGTCGCGCACGGTGACTCCCTTCGTTGGGTCGACATCGGCGGGAGTGGGTGAGGCCGCAGTCAGGTAGACCGCAGCGAACGCAGTGGCAACATGGCGGAGCGCAGGCAATTGTGTCGACATCGAGACCTTGGAGGCGGCGTGCGGCGGCCCAACATAGCCACCGGGTATGGCACCAGCAAGGCAGACGTGGGGACGTTGCCGTTGGTTGCCGGCCGGACTATCGTAGACTGGCAATCGGGCGGCTACGCCCCGAACCACCCAGCCCTTACCGGTCCTAGCAACCTAGATGATCGACGTTCCATCCCCGCAGCGCCTTGCCGAGCTGTTCGCTCATCCGCCCCTCGAATACGGCGACTTTCTGACCTATTTCTGGGAATCGGGCAACCTCACCAGGGAACAGATCACCTGGCAGCTGGAGCAGCTCCAGGCGCAGGGTGTCAGCGGCACCTGGTATTATCCCCGCTACGTCCGCGGCGAGCCGATCGGGCCCAATCCGCCCTACTGGAGCGACGGCTGGTGGGAGATCTTCGAGCACTATGTCGAGGAGCACGAGCGGTTGGGGATGACGGTCTGGTTCAGCGAGTGGACGGGTCAGGGGGGCTGGCAGGAGAGGATGCGCGAGGCCTGCGACCGCAATCCGGAACTGCGCGGACGTCGACTGCGGAACTATGCGGTCGAGGTGGAGGGCGGCGACGCGGCCGAACTGGCAATCCCTCCGGGCGAAGCCGTAATCGACGCCTCGGCCTTCCAGTGTGCCGGCGCGGCGCTGGATGGGGACACCCGCGTCGACCTGACCGAATTCATTGCTGGCTCGCGACTGCGCTGGCCGGCGAGGGCCGGGCGCTGGCTGGCTACCGTCACCACGACCCAGGTGCACGACCTGAACTACCTGCGCCCCGACGTCGCCAGGCTATGGCTGGAGATGTACTTCACGCCCCATCTGGACCGTCTGGGCCGGCACGTCGGTAAGGCGCTGCAGGGTTACCTGCAGGACGAGCTCTACGTCCTCGACGGCAACCTGATGTATGACGAGGTCCTGGTCGAGCGCTTCGAGCGGGAGTACGGCTACGACCCGCGACCGCACCTGGCCGGTCTCTTCCACGACATCGGCGCGATGACGGACAAGATCCGCTGCGCCTACTACGAATTGATGTCGGTCCTGCTCGAGGAGAGCCTGTACCAGCCGTTAGGGGCCTGGCACGAGGAGAACGGCCTCAAGTTCAGCACCATCGCCACCTGGGGCCGGCAGGACATCCTGGGGCAGACCGGCCACTACGGCGATTTCTTCCGCATCTGCCGCTGGTTCCACATCATTGGCAACGAGGACCCGGGATCCACCGAGCCTGGCGGGCGCTGTTTCGTCGATGCCAAGCTCTCAAGCTCGATCCTCCACCTCTACGACCGCGAGCGTGCTGCGATGTGCGTCTACTGGGGCTCGGGTCACGGGATGACGCAGGAGCAGAATCTGGCCTGGACCAACGAGAACTTCACCTACGGGCTCAACATGTACAACACCCACGGCGGCCTCTACGGCAGCCTGGGAAGCTGGTACGAGTGGGTGCCCCCGTCGGTCCACTTTCGCCAGCCCTACTTCGAGCTCTGGCAGCCTTTCGTCGACTACGTCTCCCGGCTCAGTGCGGTGCTGAGCCAGGGCCGTCACGTGGCCGATGTGGCGCTGCTGTACCCGCTGACCTCGATCCACGCCAACTGGATCGGGGGCGACCGGTTCACGGCCGAGGCAGTGGAGGTCAACGTGACGACGCTGGCCCTGGCCCGGAACATCTTCACTGCCGGCATCGACTTTGATTTCATCAACGACGACAAGCTGTGCGAAGCCGACTTCACCGGCGGCAAGCTCCGGGTCGCAGGGATGGAGTTCGGCATGGTGCTGCTGCCGCCGCTGACCACGATTCGCCTGGCCACGCTGGAGAAGCTCCGCGACTACGTCCGGGCCGGTGGGGCGGTGATGGGCTTCCGGCGGCTGCCGACGGCATCGACTGAAGTCGGCCGGGGAGACGGGCAGGTGCGCCGGCTGCTGACGGAGATCTTCGGATTCGCGTCCAGCGCCGAATACGTCTTCACGGCCGAGCGCAATCGCCACTCCGGAATCAGCATATCGGTGCTGGAACACGAGGGCGGTGGGAGGGGAATCTTCGTCCCGGAGCACGAAATCCACCGGACCCGGTACTACGATCCGGGGTTCGAGCGGCCGGCCTGCAGCGTGCACGAGATCATCTCCAATCAGATTCGTCGCGACGTGGTCTGCTCCGGCAAGGAGGTGTTCCACACCCACCAGCGGATCGGCGCGCTGGACGCCTATTTTCTGTATAACACGCGTAGCGAGCGGCGGGCGCTGGAGTTCACCTTCAGCGTCACCGGCAAGGTGCCGCAGACCTGGGATCCGCACACTGGCGCGATCCGGCCTCTGCACCGGTTCGAGGCGCTGGACGGGGCGACCCGCGTGCGCTTGACGATGGAGCGCAACCAGGGCGTCCTGCTGGTGTTCGCGCCCGACGACGGTGGTTGCCAGGTTTGCAGCGACGACCTGGCCGCGGTGCACGAGGTAAGAGAGGCGAGCGATGCGGTTCGGTTGACCGGCGCCAGCGACCGGGCCGGCAGCTGCAGCGTCGAGGTCCGCGTAGGCGACCGGGATTACCGGGGCAAGGCGCGGGCACCCGAGCCGCCGGCGCCCGTCGCTTTGGGGGGGCGATGGGGGTTCGAGATCCTGCCGACTCTGGACAATCGCTGGGGGGACTTCCGGTACCCTGCCTCCGCCATCAGGCAGGGACCGGAGGCGCGGGTGTTCCGCTACCGGTTGGAGACTGCCGGTGGGGGGATGGATGCGGGGTGGCATAGGGCCGCCCACGGGGATGCCGACTGGAGGGAGATCTGGTATTCCTTCGCTCCCTACTGGTACTGCCTGGGGCCGCTGAGCGAGGAACCGGCCGTCCTTGACACAATCCTGCGCGGCGACGTCGATGCCGCCACGGGCGGCTGGGAGCCGTACGAGTACTCCCAGGTGGTTGGGCACGCACATCCGGAAGTCTACGGGGTCTCCGCCGGCGCCCATGGTCTGGATGAGAACTTCATCTACTTTCCGGCCACGGATGCAGGGGCCGTGCGTTACCTGCTGACCTGGGTCTGCGTCGAGGAGGCCGGCGACTGGAACTTCACTTTCGGCAAGGCCGATCTGGGCAAGGGGCAGTTCGAGACCTCATGGCGCTACAACCTGGGTGGGGCCGGGGTGGGACAGCGGGCCTGGGTAAACGGCGAGCTGGTTGCCGAGATCGGGACGGGCAGCACCCTAGTCGAGCGGTTGGTGCCGCTGCGGCGGGGGGGCAACCCGGTCGTCCTCAAGCTCCTGCACGAGCCGGGCGAGCCGGTATCCGCGATCGCGGCGTTCACGCATCCGGATGATGCGGTGCCGGAGGTGCCGCCGCCGCCGCGTCTGCGCTGGTTCGCCGGCGACCGGACGCCGGTCTACGACATCGCCGCGGGGGTGTCCGCGGCCGTCAGGCCGATCGGCTGGTTTCGCTTCGAAGCACCGCGCGGTACCCGGCGCATGGAACTCCCCGTCGACGGCGAGTTGCTGGGAGCCTGGATCGATGGCGAGGAGGCGTTGGTCGACGACGAGGCAATCGAGTGCGAGGATGCGGCTGACGAGGTGGCCCAGGTGGCGCTGCGCATCCGCCATCGGCCAGGATGTTATGGCGCGGCCGCCATTCCGCGGCCGGTGCTGTTCGAGTGCGGCCCGACTGCGATGCCCCTTGGCGACTGGTGCCATGAAGCGCTGGAATCCTATTCGGGAGGGGCGGTGTACATCACCGAATTCACACTCCAGGCTCACCACCTGGAGTGCGAGATCGAGCTTGACCTGGGCGAGGTCAAGGTGGCGGCCGAGGTGGAGGTCAATGGGAAGCCGGTAGGGGTCGGACTCGCCCGTCCGTTCACCTTCGATTTGATTGAATGCTGCGTCGCCGGGAGTAACCGCCTGCGGGTGCGGGTGTTCAACACCCTGGCCAACCACTATGCCGTGGCCTTTCCTTCCGCCTACGTCTTTCCCGGTCAGACTGCCTCCGGTCTACTGGGTCCGGTTGAGGTCCGCTTCCGCAACAAAATCGAGATCACGGCGCTGCCGTCTTCCGCAGGCGGCAGCGCTTAGCAAGCGAGGGAGAGGTCATACGCGATGTCAGATTGGGAACGCAGTGACGACGAGGTGTTGGCCACGTTGCAGGATCTGGTGGCCATCGAGAGCGTAAACCCCGGCCTGCCCGGGGGCGGCCGGGGCGAGGTCGGGATGGTGGATTACCTCCACCGCTTCTTCAGCGACCTGGGCCTGTCCTGCGAGACGCCGGAGGTGCTGCCGGGCCGCAGCAACTTCATCGCGACGCTGGAGGGGGAGAATGCCGACAAGGTCACCGTCTTCGAGTGCCACATGGACACCGCTTCGGTGGAGGTGATGAGCATCCCGCCGTACGAGCCCCACATCCGGGACGGCCTGATGTACGGGCGCGGCTCGTGCGACACCAAGGCCGGCGGCGTGGCGATGATGCACGCGATGAAGCGGTTCGTGGACGCGGGTCGGAAGCCGGCCAACACCGTGGTATACGCCGGCGCGGTCGACGAGGAGTACCTGATGCGGGGCGCCGACCATCTGGCTGCCCACCTGAACGCTGATGCGGCCGTGATCGCCGAGCCGACCGACCTGGAGGTGATCCGGGCGCACAAGGGGGTGCTGCGGTTCACCATCGCCGTCAAGGGTGTGGCCGCTCACAGCTCCAAGCCCTACCTGGGCGTCAACGCCATCAGCAAGATGGCGCGGCTGATAACCCGCCTGGAAGAGGAGCTGAGCCCGCTCTACGAGGGGCGCGATTTCGAGTTGCTGGGCAGTCCTACTTTCAGCATCGGTATCATCGAGGGGGGCATGCAGGTCAACTTCGTGCCCGACCTCTGCCGGATCGCCGTCGACGTGCGGACCATACCGGGGCTCACCGGCGACGAGTTCCTGCAGGAGTTCCGCGACGTCGTAGAGCGGGCCAAAGCTGCGGACGACGGGCTGGAGGCGGAGGTGGAGGCGACGACCCACGCTTGCGCCCCACTTGGGACCACCGCCGATGCCAGGCTGGTGCAGCGGGCCGCGGCCGCCTGCGACGAAGTGGTCGGCAGCGCCGTAGTCAGCGGCGTCCCGTACGGCACCGATGCCAGCTTCTTCGCCGGCTCCGGCGTTCCCTCCATCGTGCTGGGGCCGGGAAGCATCGACCAGGCGCACGGTGCCGTAGAGTGGGTCGAGTGTGCGCAGGTGCCGAAAGCGGTCGACATTTATCACAGGATCATGGAGGCCGGGGTCTGACACGGGGAGAGTCCGATGGAATGGCGAGCATGAAGTCTTTCGAGCAACTCAGCGTGCGCATCTTCGCCGACGGGGCGGATCGGGATGGCATGCTGGAGATGTACTGCAATCCCCTGATCCAGGGGCTGACCACCAACCCGACGCTGATGCGCAAGGCCGGAATCGGCGATTACCGGGCCTTCGCTCTGGAGATTCTACAGCAGATCAGGGACAAGCCGATCTCGTTCGAGGTGTTCACCGACGAGTTCGACGAGATGGAGCGGCAGGCCCTGGAGATCACCTCCTGGGGCGACAATGTCTACGTCAAGATCCCGGTCTCGAACACGCGCGGCGAGAGCAGTTGCCCGCTGGTCGCCACGCTGTCCCAGGCAGGGGTCAAGGTCAACGTCACCGCGCTCATGCTCCCCGGGCAGGTGCGGGAAGTGGGAGCGGCGGTGGCGGGCGGCGCGCCGGCCTGCGTATCGGTGTTCGCCGGCCGGGTCGCCGACACCGGGCGCGATCCGGTGCCGCTGATGACGGAATGTCTCGAGCTGCTCCGCCCGTACCCGAACGCCGAGCTGATCTGGGCCAGCCCGCGCGAACTGCTCAACATTTTCCAGGCCGACGCCATCGGCTGTCACATCATAACCGTCACCCACGACGTCCTGCGCAAGCTGGCGCTGGTGGGCAAGGGGCTGGAGGAATACTCGCTGGAGACGGTGAAGATGTTCTACGATGACGCCAGAGAAGCTGGCTTCCAGCTGTGAGCAAAGGTGACGATATGGGCCATGTAGAGCGCTACCTGGAGGAGGCGGCCGAGGTGAGCGTGCGGCGCGATCGCGCCGCGAGCGCCGGCATCGTGCGACTGGTCGTCGCAACGCGCGATCGGGGAGGGCGGTTGTTCGTTCTTGGTGTCGGCGGCAGCGCGGCCAACGCTTCGCACGCGGTCAACGACTTCCGCAAAATCGCCGGGCTTGAGGTCTACGCGCCGACGGACAACGTCTCCGAGCTGACCGCGCGGATCAATGACGACGGCTGGGACACGGCATTCGCCGGCTGGCTGGCCGGCAGCCGGCTCGATGCCAAGGATCTGCTCCTGGTGCTCTCGGTCGGCGGCGGCAACCGGGCGCTGAACATCAGCACCAACCTGGTCAGGGCGCTCGAGTACGGGCGGGAGGTCGGCGCCAGCATCTGCGGCATCGTCGGCCGCGATGGCGGCTACACCGCCGAGGTCGCCGACGCCTGCGTGATCGTCCCGACCGTCAGCGACAAGTCGGTGACC
Source organism: uncultured Gemmatimonadaceae bacterium (assembly GCA_964456165.1). Classification (GTDB taxonomy): domain Bacteria; phylum Latescibacterota; class UBA2968; order UBA8231; family UBA8231; genus CAYWBJ01. The sequence goes on from CAYWBJ010000453.1 coordinate 38,657, forward strand.
GCCCACGCGGAGGCCTTCCAGGCGGTCGTCTGGCACCTCGTGGTCACTCACCCGGATGTGCAGCGGGTGGCGACCAAGTGGGAGTCGGCGTCCGGCTGAAGGCAGGTGCCCGCCAGGGCGCTAGATCGGAACATGGAGACGTTCCGATCCAGCGGCGCGCTTCCAGCCCCCACGGCCGCCGGTAATTTTTCTCTCCTTCCAGCTCCACCATCTGATCGTACACCTGCTGCAGCACCTCCAGCGACGCGAGCGCGTCCGTGGCGCTGCAGCAGGGTTCGCGTCCCTCGCGGATCGCGTCGACGAACTCCCGGTTCTGCACGATGACCGCAGCCTCGAGCGAGTCGCCGTCACCTCCCTCGTACAGGAGCTCGCCGGCAAAGCTGACGCGGTCGCCAGTTACATACAGCGTCCCGTTGTCGCACAGGTACAGCTGGCCAGCCGCTCCCTGCGGCGCGTTGTAGGAGAGGCTAATGGTGGCAATCGTCTCGCTGGCATAACGCAACAGCATGCTCACGTCGAGGGAAGTGCCTGTGCGTTGGTCGAGCGGAGTCAGCTCGCCGTGCACGCGCCGGACCTGGGCATCGAGGCTCCAGAGGGAGAAGTCGACCAGGTGGCAGCCGTGGTGGAAGAGGACGTCGTCCACCCAGCTGCGCTGGTAGCCGGTCCAGCCGACATTCTCGTGCCGCAACCAGAAGGAATAGGCGTGGTGCTGGTGGACCGCCCCGGCGCGGCCCGAGGTGAGGAAGTCGCGGACGAACATCCCCGAGGTCATGAACCGTCGGGTGTGGGCAACCATTAGGCGCCGGTCCCGGGTAGCGGCCAGTTCGGCCAGTTCCCGGCCGCCGCGCGCGGAGAGGGCGAGGGGGATCTCTACCAGCACGTGCTTGCCGGCACGCAAGGCCGCGGAGGTCATCTCGTGGTGGAGCTCGGACGGGGAGGTGATGATGATCGCGTCGATCTCGTCGTCGTCGACGGTCTCCCGATAGTCGGTGGTGGCGCGGCCGAAGCCGTGTTCCTGCTGGAAAGCCCGGGTCGGCTCCTCGCGCCGGCCGACGACCGTGTGCAGCTCGACGCCGTCGAGCTGCCTTAGGGCGTCGGTGTGGAAGGCGGCGATGCCGCCGTAGCCGACCAGGCAGCAGTTCAGTTCCGCCATGAGGTATTCCCGATGGCCGGAGGTGATCCGCGATGCGGCGAGCGAGCCCGCAACACCTACCCCGTAGCGGGGCGGACGGTCTGCCGCCGCACGGTCCGCTCCTCGAGCAAGCCGGGGTCCGGCGCGGGACGGGCGCCGCTGAATGGCTCGAATGTGTTGCGCTCGGTCAGCTCCACGTGAGGTGTCGCCAGGTCGCTCTCGTAGAACCGCGACGAGGGGAACAGGTCGCCCGGGTAGGTGAAATTCTCGAGGGTCGCCAACTCGATACATACCGATGCGCCCACGGCGCTCTCCAGCATGCCGCCGATCCATACCGGGATGCCCGCATCGCGGGCCAGGTCGTGCACCTTGATCGAGTTGGCCAGTCCGCCGATACGGGCCGGCTTGATGTTGATGTAGCGGCAGGCGCCGATGCGGATCGCCTGCTCGGCGACATAGGGGTTGACGATGGTCTCGTCCAAACAGATGGGGGTTTGGATCTGTTTCGCCAGCTTGGCGTGATCGACAATGTCGGCGTAACCCAGCGGTTGCTCGATGAAGGCCAGGCCCATCCCGTCGATTGCCTTGAAGAAGCTGATGTCGTCCAGGGTGTAGCCGGAGTTGCAGTCGATGTGGAAGAGCATGTCCGGAAACGCGCTCTTGACCGCCCTGAGCATCTCCAAGTCCCAGCCGGGCGCGGCCTTGAGCTTGATGCGCGGAAAGCCGGCGTCCACCGCTTTCTGGATGTTGCTCAGCAGCATGTCGAACGAGTCCTGGATGCCGAAGTCGGCGCCCGCCTGAACCTCCCGGGTCTCGCCGCCGAGCAGGCGGTGAAGGGGGGTGGCGGTGATCTCCGACCGCAGGGACCACCAGGCGATCTCGATGGCGGCTTTGGCGAAGCTGTTGCCCTTGTAGATGGCCAGCTTCTCGTTCAGCGCGTCGGCGCTCTCGAAAGCATGGCCCACGACCTGCGGGCCAAACACCTCGGTGACGTGGTAGTAGACCGAGCCGGCGCTTTCGGTCAGGTAGCACGGGGCGAAGAAGGACGTGCTCTCGGACCAGGCGGCATGATCGCCGCTGCGGGCCCTGACGAGCACCGAATGAATGTCGTAATCGGCCCCGTAGGCGGTGCGCCACGGGTAGATAAGCGGCATGGCCACGTAATAGACGTCGAGTTCGTCGATCTGCATCGTTTCGTTCCGTCAGAGTGTCAGCCCGAGATCCGCCAGCACCGCATGGGCGGCGTTGTGCCCGGGCGCAGCGGTGACCTCGCCGCCTGGATGGGTGCCGGCGCCGCACAGATAGAGACCGTCGATCGGGCTGCGGTAGCCGGGGCGGCGGGCCAGCATTTGGGCCGCGGTGATGTCCAAGTGGCGGATGTTGCCGTCGGTCAGGCCGACGCGCTCCTCCAGGTCGGCCGGCGTGAACAGGTCCCAGGCGACGACCGCATCGCGGGTATTGGGCGCGTACTCGGTAAGGGTGTCGAGCAGGGCCTCGCCGGTCTGTTGGCGCACGTCGGTCCAGGTGCCGTCGGCCACCTGCACCGGCGCGTACAACACCCAGGCCGAGAGGATGTGGTTGCCGGCGGGGGCGATTGAGTTGTCGAGCACGGTCGGGATCTGGATGGTCATGATCGGACAACTGGAGGCGCGGCCTTCGCTGGCATCTTTCCAGCTCTGCTCAAAGTAGTCGATCGACGGGCAGAGGCGGATCTGCGCCAGCAACTTCGGGTCGGAGTCGGTGCCGAGGAAGCGGGAGAAGTCGGGCAGCTCACTCCAGGTGCTGTGGAACTTCAGGTAGGTAGCATTGGTGGTGTAATCGTCGACGCGGGCCGTGAAATCCGGCTCCAGGTCGCCGAGGCGCAACAGCTGCAGGTAGGTGCGCTTGGGGTCGGCGTTCGACAGGATGGTCGTCGCCTCGATGATTTCGCCGTCGCTGAAGAGTACGCCGTAGGCGCGGTTGTCGCGGGTGAGGACGCGCTCCACCTGGGCGCCGGTGCGGATCTTCACGCCCGCCGCCCTAGCCGAGCGCGCCATTGCCTGGGTGATTGCGCCCATGCCGCCGCGGGGGATGCCCAGGTGGTCGTGGCGGGTGAACTGGCTGCAGCGTATGTAGGCGACGGCCATGATGCTGCCGGCGGCGGCCGGGTTTCCGGCATCCTGGGCGTCGATGAAGGCGCCCTGCACCACGTCGGACTCGAAGTGCTCCCGCACCAAGTCTACCATGTTGCCGTTGACCATGCGCTGGAAGATGGCCTCGTCCTCGGTCCCGGCGACCTCATCCGCTACCTGCTCGAACGTGGGTGGCGCGGCCAGGAAGTGGCGATGCAGGAGCCCGGCGGCGCGGCGCCAGAACGCGGCCCACTCCGGGAAGCGGCGGGCATCGTCCGGACTGATCCTTTCGATGCTCGCCTGGGTGCGCTCGTCATCGAGCCAGCTGAAGATGTGGTCGCCCCCGGGATGGGGCTGGAAGCGGAAAGGGTCGAGTGGGAAGATGTCGAGGCCGTGGCCGTAGAGCTGCAGGTCGTCGACCACCTTGTCCTGCAGGAGGTGGCAGACGTAGGAGCAGCTCGAGACCTGGTAGCCAGGGAAAAGCTCCTCGGTGACGCAGGCGCCGCCGAGGACGTCCCGACGTTCCAGCACCAGCACCTTGAGACCAGCGCGGCCGAGGTAGGCGGCGGCCGTGAGGCCGTTGTGGCCGGCGCCTACGACTATTGCGTCGTACTGCTCGGGCATGATCGCTTCAGGCTGGGGTTACGGCTTCGAGGTTCAATGCCTCGACCCGGGACCGCAGCTCCGCCTTGGCCTCGTCGGTCAAGGTGTTTCGGGTCTCCTTCGGACCGCCCAGGTCCAGGCCGATCCGCAGACCGACGATGTATTTCATCGTCGCCAGGTAATCGCTGGTGAACAATCCGTAAACATCCAGGGCGCGGCGCTGGGCAGCCTCGGCGCTGCGTAGATCCCCGGCCTGGTAGGCCTGCCAGACATTCAGCCAGAGCTCCGGGGCGAAAGCGGGGGGGCCGTCGACCAGACCGCAGCAACCGACGGTCAGCGCCGGCAGCATCAGGGTGGCGCTGCCGATGAAGCAGTCGAGGCCCATTTCGGCGAACACCCGCGCGTTGCCGAAGTTCGGTGAGGAGTGCTTGAGGCCCTGAAGCTGGGGGACCTCGTCGCGCAGGCGCTGAACCACGGCGGGTGTTAAGTCGACGTTGGTCGCCGCCGGCAGGTTGTAGAGGAACAGGGGTAGGCCGGCAGCGGCGCCGACGGCTTTGTAATGCTCCACGACCTGGTCGTCCGAGGGGGTGTAGAAGAACGGTGGCACGGCGCAGATCGACTCGCAGCCGACGTCGGCTGCGTGCTCGGCCAGGGCGCAGGCCCGGGCGGTGGTGGCCGCGCCCACGTGCATGATGTTGACAATGCGACCGCCGTTCTGGTCGGCGGCGATCCCGGCTACCCGGCGGTTGTCCTCGTCGTCGAGGAGCACGCTCTCGCCGGTGCCGCCGGCTAGCCAGAAACCGTGCACGCCGGCCTGGATGTTGAACTCGAGGTACTGGCGCAGGCCCTTTTCGTAGACCTTGCCGTCGGCGGTGAGCGGCGTGATCGCCGCCGGAAACAGGCCGCGAAACTGACTCATCAGATTCTCCCTGGTCATCGAGCGACCACCAAAGATCGCTGCTGGCTTCCGGAGCGGCAAGGATCCGCAGCAGGGCAGAAAGTGAGGGCCGATCTGAACCCTTTTTGGTATCTTTACGCGAAGAGACGACAGGAACGAATCTTTCTGCATGATTGCCAAAACCGAACGCGAACTGAACAAACTCACCCGCCGGATTCTCCTCGCGGCCGGGGCCGACGAAGTCAATGCCGGCCTGGTTGCCGACCATTTGGTGGAAGCCAACATGAGTGGGGACGACAGTCATGGAGTCTGGCATGTTCCCCTCTACGTCGAAGCGATTGGGGACGGCTTCCTGGTGCCCTGCGCCAAGCCGGAAGTGATCGGGGAGACCGACTACCAGATCGTCGTCGGCGGCAACTGGACGTTCGGTCATGTGGCCGCCGCCTTCGCCATGGAAAAGGCGATCGCCAAGGCCCGATCCCAGGGGATGGCGGTGGTTGGGCTGGTGCAGTCCCACCACATCGGTCGGGTCGCCCATTACGCCGAAATGGCGGCGTCGGCGGGCATGATCGCAATCGTGGTCGACGGGAGCTACGGTGAGGTCTACCCGGCAGCCGACCGGGGGGTGCGCGACGAACGGGAAGCCAAGCCGATCGCCTTGGGGTATCCGGCCGGCGAGGATGGCAGGCAGATGTTCGACTTCGCCTCGGCGGCGCTCGCCGGCGTCGGCGGACTGGATAAACCGGCAGGCGTGGATACGGAACCGCGCGTCGCCTCTCTTCTCGGCGGGCACAAGGGTTTCGCGCTGATGATGGCGATCGAGTACTTCGGCCGTCTGCTGCAGGATGGTGATTCGCTTTCCTTCGGCGACGGCGAGCAGGCCGGGCGCGGCGTGGGCATGATCGTTCTGCGCGCCGACCTCTTCCACGACCACGATCCCCAGGCGGATAGGGAAATGCTGCGCCGAGAAGGAACGGCCGCCGGGTTCGAGCGCAACCGCCTCGGCGTCGACATCGACCGGGTGGTGACCGCCGAGCGCGGGGGAGGCGCGGTCAGAATCAGGCGCCAGGTAGAAGGTGTTCCCGTGGCCGAGGAGATCTGGCGGTCGCTCGAAGAAGTCGCCGACGCGCTCGGCGTAAAGGGAGTCTGAGGTTGGGGGCTAAAGTCCGCGTGGGGGTGCTGTTCGGCGGCCGTTCGTGCGAGCACGAAGTGTCCGTTGCTTCCGCCCGTTCCATGCTGGCTGCCATCGATCGGGACAAGTACGACGTTACCATGATCGGCATCTCGAAAGAGGGGCGCTGGCTGGTGGCTGGCGATGCCACCAGGGTCCTGAACTCCGGCGTCGTCGACGGCGACGACCTGCTGCCGGTGGTGCTGGACTACCCCGGGAGCAGACTGGTGCCGCTGGCGGACGCGGTCGAGGCTGACCCCGGCAGCGTAGACGTGATCTTTCCCATCCTGCACGGTCCCTTCGGCGAGGACGGCACCGTGCAGGGGTTGCTGGAGCTGGCCGGAGTCGCCTACGTCGGCTCCGGGGTCCTCGGCTCGGCCGTGGGCATGGACAAGGAGATGATGAAGCGGGTCTTCCGCGCCGAGGAAATTCCGCAACTGGACTACCGGAGCGTGCGGCGTGTGCGCTGGCAGCGGGAGCCGGAGGCGGTGCAGGCCGAGGTGGAGGCGGCGTTTCCGTATCCGGTTTTCATCAAGCCGGTCAACATGGGCTCCAGCGTCGGCGTGGTGAAAGTCCACGACGCCGGCGAGTTCGTCCACGGCATGGACGAGGCCGCCCGCTACGACTACAAGATTGTGATCGAGGCGGAAGCGGTTGACTGCCGCGAGGTGGAGATCTCGGTGCTGGGCAACGAGGAGCTGGAGACCTCGGTCATCGGCGAGATCGTGCCGGGCAACGAGTTCTACGACTACAATGCGAAGTACGTGGACGACAACTCTGAGTTGCTGCTTCCGGCGCCGCTGCGGCAGGAGACGGAGGAGCGGAGCTGGGAGCTGGCGGTGCGGGTGTTTCGGGTTGTGGAGGCGGCGGGGATGGGGCGCGTCGACTTTTTCGTGAGGCGGTTGGACGAGTTCGTGTTTGTCAATGAGATCAATACGATTCCAGGATTCACTCCAATCAGCATGTATCCGAAGCTGTGGGAAGCCAGTGGCGTTCCCTATTCGGAGTTGATTGATCGGTTGATCGAGCTGGCGCTGGAGCGCAGGGAGGATCGGGGGCAGTCGCGGGCTGTCCTCTGAGGGAGCACCCACCATCTCCCCGGCTCGGAAGCAGCCCTGAAATTCTCCCACCATACACCCTCTTTCAATATCGAATCGAAGAGTTCTGCGCCGTCCCGAACCTCAGTTCTGGCTGCCTCTTGCCGCGGTACAGCAGAGCGTGAGATCGCCAACTGAAAGCAGGAATACCCCTGTTTGCCGCAGTCGCGGCTGATTCCTTCCTTATTTTCCTTCGTAGCATCGCCTTGGCAGCAGCTTGCCCGTCTGGCTGACTTGGTCTGGTCGTGGCGATCAGCGTTTTGTCACTGGGTTCAGCGAATACTCGGAGTTCAGCGGATAAAATGAAACAGCGGTTTTTTCACAAGGGGAATGTCAGCAACCTGATCTCGGCCTCTCTGTTCGGGATCGGGCTGTATTTCCGCTCGACCGAGTGGGGGGCGTGGGTTCTGGCGGTGGGCTTGTTCGGGCTGGCGGGGGGGACCACCAACTGGCTGGCGGTGAAGATGCTGTTCGACCGGGTGCCGTTGTTGTACGGGTCGGGGGTGATTCCGAGTCGGTTCGTGGAGATTCGGGAGACGGTGCGGGATCTGATTATGCGGCACTTCTTCGATGAGGAGTACCTGCAGCGGTTCTTCGCGGAGCGGATGGACGAGCTGTCGCACGACCCAGGGATAGAGGCGAAGGTGCTGGAGCTGCTACAGTCGGAGGAGGCGGACGAGGCGATCACCCGCAAGCTGGAGGAGCTGCAGAATTCCCCGGCGGGGGGGATGCTGAAGATGGTGGGAACGGCGACTGTGAAGCCGCTGGTGAAGCAGTTCGTCAGCGGGGTGGGAGTTGAGCTGGCGCCGCGGTTGGCGGCGGAGCTGGGGCAGTCTGACATGGAGGTCGGGGCGCTGCGGCAGCAGGTGGACGAGCTGCTGGCCACCAAGCTGGAGGAGTTGACGCCGCAGGTCGTGCGGCAGATGATGGAAGATGTGATGCGGGAGCACCTGGGCTGGCTCATCGTCTGGGGCAACGTTTTTGGCGGCGTGATCGGCTTGCTGGCACATGCTTTAGGGCTGTAGGAACCTGGACACAGGAAGGAAAAGGCAATGGGAAACGCGATGTTCGATCTGAGTGGGGAAGTGGCCGTCGTGATCGGCGCCACCGGGGTGCTGGGGGGCGCGATGGCAACCGGCATGGCCGCCGCCGGCGCGAAGGTGGCGGTGTTGGGTCGGAGCGAGGAGCGTGGTCGGGGGCGGGCGCAGGCGATCACCGAGGCCGGCCACCAGGCGGTTTTCGTTCAGTGTGATGCCACCAGCGCCGACTCGTTGAAGGCGGCCCATGGTGATATCGTAAAGCAGCTGGGCGAAGTCACCGTGCTGCTGAACGCCGCCGGCGGCAACAGTCCTGCCGTGACGGTGCGGCCCGACTTTCCGTTCGAAGCCATCACGATGGAGGCCTGGCGCGAGAACTTCGACATGAACCTGGTCGGGGGCATCGTCCTGCCCTGCCAGGAGTTCGGGCCGTCGATGGTGACGGCGGGGCGTGGCAGCATCATCAACATCGCCTCCGTGTCGGCTCACCATCCGCTGTCCCGGGTCGCCAGCTACTCGGCGGCGAAGGCGGCGCTGCTGAACCTGAGCGAGTTCCTCGCCCGCGAGTGGGCTCCGGCAGGCGTCCGCGGCAACACCATCACACCGGGATTTTTCCCGGGCGAGCAGAATCGCCGGCTGCTGTTCGAAGAGAACGGCGAGCCGACCGAACGTGGCAAGCAGATCCTCGACCAGACGGCGATGGTGCGATTCGGCGAGCCGGATGAGCTGATTGGGGCTGCTGTGTTCCTCGCCAGCAACGCGGCCAGCAGCTTCGTCACCGGCACCGACATTGTGGTAGACGGCGGCTTCCTGTCGACGTACTTGTAAGTCCGCGCGGCGGACGGCTTACCTGAACAGCAGCTTCAAGTAGAACAGGGGGTTGACAAACCGGCGCTTCGGCAGAGCGTTGGCGATCATCCCGCTGAACAGCTCCTCCATCTCAGGGTCGCCGGCGGCCCGATCGATCACCAGGTTGAGCAGCGACTTGCGGCGCGCCAGCTGCTGCATGCGGGTGCTGATCTTCAGCTCGTCACCCAGCGCATCCCACAACCGGTTCCCGTAGCATTTCAGGAAGCGGGCCGAGTAGTCGCCGGCCTCACCGGCGGCAACGGCGGTCTCGACGGCGGTGCGTGCCGAATAGAGGGCGTTGCCGATTCCCTCGCCGGTGAACGGGGCGATGAGGCTGGCGGCGTCTCCCAGCAGCATGACGCCGTCGGCGTGGACGGTGCGGCGCTTGCTGCCGGCCGGCAGGTTCCAGCCCACCGGCTCCTCCAGCGGACGCGCGTCGGCGAAGCGGGCGCGGAAGGCGGGACTGGAGACGACGTCGGCCAGGGCCTGCTTGAGATCGACGCGGCGTTTTTTGAGGAACTTGTGCACCATGCCGATGCCGACGTTGGCGTAGCCGTTCTCCAGCGGAAAGATCCAGAAGTAGCCGGGCTCGACCTCGCGCAGGTAATGCAGCTCGATCTGGTCGTCCATGCCGGCGACGTTCTCGTAATAACACCGCAGCGCCACGAGCCAGTGGCGGCTCTCGTGCTTGTAGAGACCTGCCTGTCGGCTGACGATAGAGTTGAAGCCGTCGCACCCGAGGACGAGCGGCGCGCGGTATTCCGCGATCTCGCCGTTGCCGGCCCTGCCCCTGACGCCGACGACAGCACCGCTGTCATAGAGCAACTCCTTCACCTGGAACCCCTCCTCGGCTTCGACTCCGGCTGCCCGCATCTCGGTGAACAGAAAGTGATCGAAGATGTGGCGACGGATGACAAAACACTCCATCGGGATCACCTGGTTGGTGAGCCTGTCGACGTAGTCGTAGCGCTTGAGATCGACTGCCAGGTCGGTATGGGAGGGACTGCCGAACAGCACCGAGCCGAGGACCGCGCCGGGCAGCTGCCGCACCTTTTCGAGCAGTCCGAGGTCGTGGAGGATGGCCACCGACTTCCCGGAGATGGCGTCGCCGCAGATCTTGTCGCGGGGAAATCGCTCTTTCTCCAGAACTAGGGCGCGCAAGCCGGCTCGGTGGGCGTAGAGACCGGCAGTGGCGCCGGCGGGTCCGCCGCCGACGATGATGAGATCGTAGGGTTGGCTCGAAGTCATCGGGAGTGGCTGGGCAAATTTTCAGAAGATAGCCCCGGTTGTCGAGCGCACAAAGCGGCGGGTAGCGGGAACGGTCAAACGGAGTCATTCCCATGGCCGGAGTGGCGCCAGCTACACGGTCCCGGCTCCAGGGCGCTTCTGGCGGCACCCACTCGCTCTCGCCGGAGGTTGAGGACAGCTTCGCACCTCGAGATTGTGCACGGTTCAGACCTTCCTGATCTCCTCCTCCACGCGAATGACGCCGGCCTGAACGATCCTGGCATAAATGCCCCGCAGACGCAGCCTCTTGCCCGTGGCTGAGTTGACGAACTTCAGCGCCTCTGGGCCGTAACGCTGGGAGAACTTACTGCAGCCGTTGTGGGCCGTCTCCGTGATTTCCAGGATCGCCGAGCCGACCGCAAGACGTTGGCCGGCTGTCAGGTTTTCGTCGCTCAGGTCCAGATCGACATAAAGATTGTCACCGGCAAGTTGCCGCCGCTCCTGCAGCCGGGCGATCAGCGCGATCGTGCGGGCATTCATGATTGCCACCTGGACGTCCGGATGCGGCCGTCCGTCCGGCAAGGAGAGCCAGCAACCCCGCGCCCAGTTGTCCCCATGAACGCCGAGTTCCGGGCTGATCTCGCATTCCTCAAGTGATAGCCGTTCTTCGCTACTGGGGCGAATGACTATGTCTCGCAGAATGCCCCGGTCCTTGGGTGACTCCAGAATTTCGGGCAATCCGGATTCGAGCTCTTCCAACGTGAGGTGTTTGACCATAGAATCTGCCTGTGCGGGTGTCGGCAACGCGGGCGTTGCGCACTGGTTCGAAGGGGTCGCGATCTCGTCGTCCGCTTCTGGGCCGCCTACCTGACCGCCGTCCTCGGCGCGGCACCGTTCCAGAGGATGCTGGCACTGGCCGAGCGGCAGGGGATTCGCTGGCCGCCTGTAGCGTCTGCCGCGACAAGATTCATGACGATTGGTTTCCCGCACAACACCGGGATGCCGCATCGTCGACCAGTGCTGCCCTGAATACGCTTGTCAGAGAACTATTCCGGAATTGTCTGCGCGGTCAATCCGCCGGTGACACTTCAGGCGCCGCCCAGCCTCTCATCGCTCGAGGGCGTTGTCGAAGCATCGCGATGACCGCTGGACAGGTCAAGCTCGCGTTGGGTCCACCGCCTCGCTGGGGACTGCGCCGCGTCCAATTGAGTCGCGCGGGCGGCAGGGTGCCAGGCCCAATATTATTTCTGCCCTGGCAATGCCATGGTGTGCGTCTCTGGTTGAGGGAGGCGGAATTGTATTCGTTCTCGATGCAGCGAACGAGGAAAGGAGAGCACTCGATGGAAATTAGACGAGCCGTACCAATCGACTTTCTTGCGGTGGCGGCTCTGGATCGCGAAGCCTGGAAGCAGAGCGAGGACGCCGAGTTCATTCCCGATGGCGAGCATGTCTGGCGGCTGTGGACCGAACACGCTCTGGTGTTCTGCGCCGAGGTGGATTCCGAGATAGTGGGCGCCGTGGTAGCATTCCCTTGTACCGGTGGTGCCTACTGCCTGCACAAGGTGTTCGTCGAGGTCGGTCGCCGGAACGAGGGTATCGGCAGCCGGCTCTTCGAGCGCCTGCTCGAGGCTATCGACAAGCGGCGGGTTCCGGTCTTCCTCACGGTCTCTCCCGGCAACCCCGCCGCCAGCGCCCTCTACGAGAAGTGGGGGTTCACGGAGCGGGAATTCTTCAAGGGGTTCTACCGGGAAACCGAGGATCGCTTCGTGCTCACCCGTCCCCCGCCAACCTAGCCTCCGTTGGTATGCCGCCGCGTGCGTGATCGCACCCTGCATGGGGAATGGGATTTCGCAACTATGGTCTATTGCTATCTTTAAACTCCAACTTCACATCAGCATCGCCGCCCACAGCCTTAGCGAACGGAGTATCAGCACCGATGGCCGCAGATTATAGCAGCACCGCAGAGCAGCCCGGATCCGGGACCGAGGAGCACGCCTTCCAGACCGAGGTGCAGCAGTTGCTGCAACTGCTGATCCACTCCCTCTACACCCATTCCGAGGTGTTCCTCAGGGAGCTGACGTCGAACGCCTCCGACGCGCTCGACAAGGTCCACTTCCGCTCGCTTACCGACCGCGATATCGTCGATCCCGATGCCGAGCTCGAGATCGACATCACGGTCGAGAGCAACAGCAAGGTCCTCACGATCAGGGATACCGGGATCGGCATGACCCGGGAGGAGATCGTCCAGAATATCGGCACGATCGCCCACTCCGGCTCGGGCGAGTTCCTCAAGCAGCTGGCCGAGAGCAAGGACGACGAGCAGAAGCTGAACCTCATCGGCCAGTTCGGCGTCGGATTCTACTCGGTCTTCATGGTGGCCGACCGGGTGGTCATCACCTCGCGCAGCGCCGACCCGGATGCCGAGGCGGTACAGTGGGAGTCCACCGGCACCGGCAGCTACACCATCTCGACGGCCGACAAGACCGATCGGGGCACCGAGATCAAGATCTACATTCGCAGCGATAGCGAAGAGTACCTCGATGCCCACCGGCTGGAGGGCATCATCAAGCGCCACTCCGACTTCGTCGCCTATCCGGTCAAGGTGGGCGGCAAGCAGGCCAACGACACTTCGGCCCTGTGGACGCGACCGCGTAACGAGATCACGCAGGACCAGTACGAGGAGTTCTACACCCACGTCTCCGGCGATCAGGAGAAGCCGCTGGCCCACGAGCACATCGTTGTCGACGCGCCGATCCAGTTCTACAGCGTGTTGTACATCCCGCAGAAGGTTCCGACGAACTTCCTGTTCAACCAGGAGCCGAAGATCTCCCTGAACCTGCACGTCAAGCGGGTCTTCATCCAGGACGACTGCAAGGAACTGCTGCCGGTCTACCTGCGCTTCGTGCGCGGCGTCGTCGACTGCGATGACCTGCCCCTGAATGTCTCCCGCGAGACCCTGCAGCACAGCGCCGTGATCAGCAAGATCAACTCCAACCTGGTGCGCAAGGTCCTCGATATGCTCGAGGCCATGGCCAAAAACAAGCCGGAGGATTACGAGACGTTCTGGAAGGCGTTTGGGGTTGTGCTCAAGGAGGGGGCGGCGATGGACTTCGAGAACCGCACCCGCGTCGCCGCCCTGCTGCGTTTCCACTCCTCTCTTGGGGATGAGCCGGACTCCCTGGTGAGCCTGCAGGAGTATGTCGACCGCATGCAGAGCGACCAGAAGGAGATCTACTACCTCACCGGCGAAACCCGCGAGGCTATCGCCCAGAGCCCGCTGCTGGAGACCTTCCGCAGCCGCAATCTGGAAGTGCTGCTGATGAGCGACGCGGTCGACGAGTGGGTGGTCAACGGCCTGCAGAAGTTCGACGACAAGGAGTTCAAGGCGGTCGATGCAGCCGATCTCGACTTGGGCGCGGAAGAGGGCAAGATCGAGGGAGGCGATACCGAGGAGAAGGCGGCGACGATCGAGCTGGTGAGCTACCTCAAGCAGGAACTCGAGGAGCGCGTTTCCGACGTAGTGGAATCGGGCCGGCTGACCGACAGCCCATGCGTCCTGGTGGTGCCGTCCGGCGGGATGGGGCTCAACATGGAGCGCATCCTGAAGATGAGCGACCAGGAGTTCGCGCCCACCAAGCGCATCCTGGAGATCAACCCTCGGCATCCGATCATCCGCAACCTCGCCGTGCTCCGCGCCAAGGCGCGGGATGGGGGCGAGGAGATTGGCGGCAAGCTGAAGGAGTGGTCCAACTTCCTCGTCGACTACGTCCTGCTCGGCGAGGGGACCGTCGACGAGCCGCAGCGGGTGACTCGAACGCTGCAGTCGATCATGACCGAGGCGACCGACAAGGTCGTGAACGAACGCTGAGACCATGAGCGGCAACATCAAGCAGGCAGCTGCCGCGGCGCGCCGGGCGTCTCAGCTGCTGGCGACCACTCCCGAGGCGGTGCGCGACGAGGCGCTGGCGGCAATCGCCGCTGGGCTCGAAGCGGCACGGGAGAGGATCGAGACGGCCAATGCCGAAGACCTGCAAGCGGCCGCGCAGATGGTGGCCGACGGCGAGCTGGCGCGCCCCCTGGTCAAGCGCCTCAACATCGCCGGCGGCAAGTTCGCGGCCATCGTCGAGATGGTGGGTGCGGTGGCTTCCCAGCCGGACCCGCTCGGCGTGACCCAGGCGGCGACCGAGTTGGCCGAGAGCCTGGAGCTTTACCGGGTCTCGGTGCCGATCGGCGTGCTGGGCGTGATCTTCGAGTCACGGCCGGACGCGCTGGTGCAGATCGCCGCCCTCTGTCTCAAGTCCGGCAACGCCGTGCTGCTCAAAGGCGGCAAGGAGGCCTTGCGGACCAACCAGGTGCTGGCCGAGGTCATCGCTGGGGCTGCCGCTGGCGTCAGCGGCATTCCGGAAGGCTGGCTCTATCTCCTGGAGAGCCGCGACGACGTGCGCGCCATGCTCGATGAGGATGAGTCGATCGATCTGATCATCCCACGGGGTGGCAACGAGTTCGTGCGTTACATCATGGAGAACACCCGCATCCCGGTGATGGGGCACGCCGACGGTGTCTGCCACGTCTACGTCGACAGCCATGCCGACCTCGACAAGGCAGTCCGGGTCGTAGTCGACTCCAAGACCCAGTACGTAGCAGTATGTAACGCCGCCGAGACTCTGCTGGTACACGCCGACATTGCCGAGCGCTTTTTCGCCGTGGCCTGCGAGGCCCTCAGCGCCAGGGGTGTCGAGATCCGCGGTGATGAGCGCACCCGCGGAATGATCAGTGGCAACGGCAAGGTGACGCCCGCCACCGAAGCGGACTGGGGGTACGAGTACCTGGATCTGGTGCTGGCGGTCAAGGTGGTGGACCGCCTTGACGAGGCGGTCGAGCACATCAACCGCTACGGCAGCCACCACACCGACGCGATCATCACCGAGGATCGCGAGGCCGCGTCCCGTTTCCTCGCCGCGGTCGATTCGGCGTCGGTCACGCACAACGCCTCGACCCGCTTCGCCGATGGCTTCCGCTACGGCCTCGGCGCCGAGGTGGGTATCTCGACCAACCGCCTGCATAGCCGGGGTCCGGTCGGCCTGGAGGGTCTCACGATCTACAAATTCATGCTGATGGGGGATGGGCACACGGTCGACGACTTCGAGGGGGGGCAGCCTCAGGGTTACACCCATAGACCGCTCGCCAAGGCCTGGGAATCCGACATCTAGATACGGAAGGGAGTATTCGATGACCGAGACGGAACGGCGCAGTCCGAAGATCGTGCGCCATATCTTTCTCTGCGCCACCCCGACCAAGCCCAAGTGCCACAGCGACGGCAGCGGGGCGGAATGCTGGGACTACCTGAAGAAGCGGCTCAGCGAGCTCGGCTACGGTCACCCGAGCAGCGGGATCCATCGCACCAAGGCCGACTGCCTGCGCGTGTGCGAGCGAGGCCCCACGGTAGTCGTGTACCCCGAGGAGGTCTGGTACCATTCGATGACGGTGGAGAAGCTGGAGCGCATCATCCAGGAGCACCTTATCGGGGGCAACGTCGTCGAGGAGCTGGTCGAGAACGAACCGTTCAAGAGCTTGGCCTGAGCTCCGGCGGTGGGAGATTGGCCTGGTGGCGCCGGCGTCGGGCCTTTCTTCGGGCGCCCCCGGGAGGATCCCATGCAGATCATCCGGAAAGCTGCGGGAGATCTACCTGGTGAGCAGCACCGACTGGTCCGTGTTCGTGATCAAGGCGCTCGAGAGCGGGATCTGTTACACCGCGACGCTCTACAGTGCTCTCGACGGCGCAGTCGAAGCCGACGCGGATGGCACCTGGAAGCTGCCGATGGGCCGCCCCCCGGTCTATCACGACGGAGTGCTGGTTCTGCAAGCGGCCGCCTGAGCGGCGCGTTCCGGCCGATGCCATGAGCACAAGGACTACGGCTGCAGCCACCGCCGTCGAGTCAGCTGGCCTGCCGGCGGCGTTCGTCGAGCGCCTGCGGCTCATCCTCGAGCCGGAGCAGGTGGACCAGGCGCTGTCGGCATTCGCTGGCGACCGCGCCACCGCGTTTCGCGCCAACACGCTCAAGGTCGCAGGTCCCGGGCTGGTCGAGGAACTGGAGCGTGACGGGCTCTCGCCCACACCTCTTCAGTGGAAGGCGGATGCCTTCACCATACCCCCAGCACAGCGTCGCGCGCTGCCCGCCGCCGCCGCCTGCCGCGATGGTCGGCTTTACATCCAGAATCCCTCGAGCATGCTGATTCCACTGATCCTTGATCCCCAGCCGGGTGAGGAGGTGCTCGACCTCTGCGCGGCACCCGGGGGCAAGACGTCGCAGATGGCGGCCATGATGGCGAACCGGGGCAGGATAGCCGCGGTGGAGTCGGTGCGCTCCCGCTTCTTCAGGTTGCGTGCGAATCTGGAGAGGGCCGGCGTCGCGATCGCCGACACCTACCTGCGGGACGGCAGTAGCGTATGGCGCCAATGCCGGGAGCGGTTCGACGCGGTGCTGCTCGATGCGCCATGTACATCAGAGGGACGGTTTCGGCTCGACGAGCCCGACTCCTATGCGCTCTGGCGTCCGGGCAAAGTGCGGGAGCTGCAGCGCAAGCAGCGCCGGCTGCTGTTCTCGGCGGTGCAGTCGCTGCGTCCGGGGGGGCGCCTGGTATACTCGACCTGCACCTTTGCCCCGGAGGAGAACGAGCTGGTGGTCGACGGCATCCTGAGACGGTTCGGGGCCGCGCTCGAGATCGAAGCCATCGCGGCACCCGTCGCTGGAGTCAGTTCCGGGCTCACGGGCTGGCGCCGGAAGCTGCTAGATCCGTCCCTCGAGCGGGCCCTGCGCATCCTTCCCGATGAGCTGATGGAAGGGTTTTTCGTTTGTCGTCTCTTCAAGCGGGCGAGCACGCCGGACTGAACCAACGCATGGGAGCGCGGTCGCCGGCACCGCGGACCAGGCCGACGGTGACGCTTCTCAGGATCAGGTTCTTGACAATCAAACTGTCCCTTCAGTTTCAGTCCGCTCGGTGCGGAGGTGCAACAGATGTCGGGCAGCAACAGGCGGAGGTAGGTGTTGATGATTCCGGCAATGCGGCGGTCCAATAGAGCGAGGATCGGGGATTTCATGCAGAGCTCGAGTGTGCGCAGCGGCGCGGGCTCGCGAGAATATGCGCTGGCTCTGCGAGATCATGCGGGGACTCTGCCAAAGGATGCGGGGGTCCCGAGACAGCACTCGGGGGTCCCGAACACGATCCTGGGGATGCGGGAGCATTCGCCGCGGCAATCGGGTGGTCAGGCAGGTTTGTGGACCGGTGTGCTCGCCGCTGTGCTGCTGGCTGCCAGTGTGGGCTGTGGCGGCGACGCACCGGTGCGCCAGCAGGAGGTGGTCCTGCACCACGAGTTGCAGTTCCAGGATGGCACCGAAGCCGTGGTGGCGGTCGACTCGGTGTCCTGGCAGCTGGGCCGGATTAACGAGACCATCCCCGGCGAGGCCGAGATCGAGGGGATTTACCAGCTGGCGCTCACCAACCTGTTGCTGGAGCCAGCCACGGTGCGGTTCGAGCTCCGCTTCCTCGACGAGGATTGCCTCCTGGTCGACGTCTACTTTCCATTCGGCCAGCCGGTGGAGCTGGCAGCCGGCGAACGGCGCACCCTCGACGGCGGCTTCTTCGTCCGCCTCGGTGATCTGTCTGAGGTGCGCTTTCTGCGCACCATGGAGGTGGTATTCCAGAGAGAGGAGTGAGTCAGAGAGGGGCGTACTCGCGGTCGAAACTCGCTCGATCCTCGACCATCTGGTCAGTCCGGTCGACAATATCGTCGAGTAGTCACATGTTGTTTGAATACAGTCAATTATGTCCTAATGGACGATCCGGAAAGTGGCCTTATCGACCATAATGTCGAAGGTGTTATGGCGTCTCTTCGAATTTATACGGATCAATTCAAGTGTATAATAATCAATAAATTAGAGTCTGTATTCCGGTTCCTGGTCAAGCTGGCACGCCCTTTGCGATTTCACCTCGCGAAAGCAGCCCAACATTCGCAGGAGAGAGGTCGCTATGGACAAGATCAGGACTTCGGACACCCAGGCGCTTTCCGACCAGGACGTAATGGTGCAAGTCGCGACCGATCGCGAGTACCTGGCCGTCCTCGTCGACCGCTACGGCGCCGCACTCTACAACTTCGTCTACCGCTTCGTCAGCCGCCGCGAGACCGCCGAAGACATCGTGCAGGAGGCATTCCTCCGCTGCCTCCGCCATCGCAGGAAGTGCCCCCCGATTCAACACGTCTCCACCTGGCTGTTCACGATTGCGGCCAATCTGGCCAAGACCGAGCTGCGGCGGCGCAAACGCTGGAACTGGGTCCCGATCGAGCAGGACGAGAGTGAGACCGCCTACTTTGAGCCGATCGATGCCCAGCTGCTTCCCGACGTCCGCGTCGAGACCGACGCGGCTCAGCGGACGATCATGGATGCGATCGAGCAGCTGCCGGACGAGTTTCGCGAGGCGGTGCTGCTGCGCGACCTGAACGGCCTGGCGTACGAGGAAATCGCCAAGATCACCGAGGTGCCCATCGGCACGGTAAAGTCGCGGGTCAACCGGGGCCGGTTGCGCCTGCGACGCGACCTGGAGGAATTGCGGCACGAGGTGATGGGAGCGGGTGACTACGAAGTGGTCGGCCGTCAGAAGGCCGCGTTCTAACGGCCCCTGCGGCTCCCAGGAACCCGGGGCCTAGGAGATCGCGAGGAGCAGGGGCGTGCGGGTCCCTGCTCCTCTTTCTGCGTGCGCCGGGTGCCGCCTACGCGCCGGACGCCGTCGTTGGCTCCAGGGACGGCGCCTCCTCCTTCCGACCGGCGCCCGCGTATTCCAGCAGGTTACCGAGCAGCAACATGGTCACCGGCACGCCCACCAGGATGATCCAGGTGGCGAAGAGGATGCCGAAGCCGAGACTGACTGCCATCGGGATCAGGAACTTGGCCTGCATGCTCTTCTCCAGGATCATCGGCAGCAGCCCGAAGAAGGTGGTCAGCGAGGTCAGGAGAATGGCCCGGAACCGGGCGCGGCCGGCCTGGATCAACGCCTTCTTGCGGTCCACTCCCTGCTGCACCAGGTCGTTGTAGAAGCTCATCAGCACCAGAGAATCGTTGACCACGACGCCGGACAGGGCGACCACGCCGAACATGCTCAGCAGGGCCAGGTCGAGTCCCATGATCACGTGGCCCCAGACCGCGCCGACCATGCCGAACGGGATGGCGGCCATCACCACCAGCGGCTGGGTGTAGGAGCGGAAGGGAATCGCGAGCAGGGCGTAGATGACGAACATGGCGACGATGAAGCCGCGTCCCAGACTGGCGAAGGAGTCGGCCCGTTCCTTCTCCTGCCCCTCGTAGCTGTAGCTCAGGCCCGGATAGTCCTGCTCTAGCAGCGGCAGGAAGCGGCTGCCCAGGTCGCGGTTGATCTCATCCGGGTTGGCCGCCTTCTCGTCCACGTCGGCACTGACCGACACGACCCGTTGGCCGTCCGCCCGGCGGATGTTGGCGTAGCCCCGCCCGATCGCGACCTCGGCCACTTCCGAGAAGGGGACCTGGGTACCGTCAGGGGCGCGGATCCGCATGCTCTCGACGTTGGTCAGGGAACGTCGCTCTCCCTCCGGGTAGCGGACCATGACTCGCACGTCGTCGCGACCTCGCTGGACGCGCAGCGCCTGGTCGCCGTAGAAGCCCTGGCGCACCTGACGGCCCAGGTCGGTCAGCGTCAGGCCGAGGTTGCGGGCTTGGTCCCTGAGCGCCAGCCGCATCTCCAGCTTGCCTTCGTGGAAGCTGTCCTGGATATCGCTCGTGCCGGGGTAGTTGCCGATCTCGGACTTGAGCCGGTCCACCGCCTGCAGTAGCTGCTCGAAGTTCCGGGAGGCCAGCTGGATCTCCACGTCGTTGCCGGCGTGGAATAGTGACGACCTGAAGGTGACCGACTCGGGGCCGGGCAGTTCGCCCAGGGTCTCGCGGATACGGCGGGCAATCTCGTCGCTGCCGACGTCGCGCATCTCCGAGGGAAGGAGCTCGATCCCGATCTCCGCCAGATGAGCGCGACTGCCCGGGGTCGGCCCCGTCATCGACGTCATGCCGCCGAGAGGCTGGTTTCCCACGAAGCTGAAGACGTTGCGGAAGAGGGAAGGGGCATCGAACTCGAAGGCGTTGAACTCGTCGCGGACTTCGAGGGCTGCCGCTTCTATCCTCTCGACGATCCTTCCGGTCTGCTCCGATGTCGTGCCCACTGGCATGGCGACGCTGATGGTCACGAAGTCGGACTCGATCTCGGGCATGAAGACGAACTTGATGTGGCCGCCGGCCACCCAGCCGAACGTGGCGAGCAGGATACTCAGGCCGACTGCTACAGCGAGGCCCGGGCGGTCCAGGGCCATCTGCAGCGTGCGGGTGTACTGGTTCTCTATGAGGCTGCGCATCCTAATAGAGAACCAGGCGGTGAGTGGGTTGTGCCAGATGATGAAGACCAGCAGCAGGACGGCGATTAGGGTCGCCTGTACCGGGCCGATACTGCCGCCGACGGTGAACAGGGCGGCGAAGGCGGCGACGCAGATGACGCCGATCACCAGCCGGTTGCCGCGGGTGGAGAGGTGGGCGGGCAGGATGAACAGGGACTCGACCAGCGAGAGGGCGAGCACGGCGATCACGATCACCGGAATG
>CAYWBJ010000454.1:0-9613 GCA_964456165.1 uncultured Gemmatimonadaceae bacterium
GTTGTCCCGGTTGTCGCCTAGAACGAAAAGGTGCCCCTCGGGCACGACGAGCGGACCGAGATTGTCGCGGCGATTCTGCGATGCGGGGAAAATGCGGGCATCGAGGAACTTGGAGTAAGGCGGATCGGGCGAGCGCCGGCCGTCGACGTACAGGACCTTGTTGCGGATCTCCACCGTTTGCCCGGCGGTCGCCACGCAACGCTTCACGTAAATCCGCTCGGTGTCGAGGGGATAGCGGAACAGCACCACGTCGCCAGCCTCGAGGGGCGCCAGCGCCGGCAGGTCCCACTCTGTGGCCGGCACCCTGGGACCGTAGCCGAACTTGTCGACGAGCAGGTAATCACCAGCCAGCAGCGAATCCTCCATCGAGCGCGAGGGCACGCGGAAGGCCTGGATAAAGAAGGTCTTGACGACAATCGCCAGCAGCACGGCGCCACCGAGGAGGATGGCGTAGTCGCGCCAGCCGGACCCGGTCTTGCGCCGGATCGGACGCAGCACCTT
The DNA here is from genome assembly GCA_964456165.1 of uncultured Gemmatimonadaceae bacterium. Classification (GTDB taxonomy): domain Bacteria; phylum Latescibacterota; class UBA2968; order UBA8231; family UBA8231; genus CAYWBJ01. The sequence goes on from CAYWBJ010000454.1 coordinate 502, forward strand.
GCCACGAAGACGCCCCCCGGTGCTCCGCTTCGACGCCGTGCTGACCACCTTGCCCATCGGGCTCAGTCGTCCACCTTGAGCGCGGCCAGGAAGGCTTCCTGCGGAATCTCGACCTTGCCGAACTGCTTCATCCGCTTCTTGCCCTCCTTTTGCCGCTCGAGCAGCTTGCGCTTGCGGGTAACGTCGCCGCCGTAACACTTGGCGATGACGTTCTTGCGGAAGGGACGCACAACTTCCCGGGCGATCACCTTGTTGCCGATGGCACCCTGGATCACAACCTCGAACATCTGACGCGGAATCAGCTCCTTGAGCTTCTGGCAGAGGTTGCGGCCCCAGACCTGGGCCTTGTCCCGGTGGATGATCACGGCCAGAGCGTCAAGACTCTCACCGTTGATGAGGATGTCCAGCTTGGCCAGCTGACCACCCCGCATCTCCTTGTGCTCATAGTCGAAGGAAGCGTAACCGCGGGAGACCGACTTGATGCGGTCGTAGAAGTCGAGGACGATCTCGGCTAAGGGCATCTCGTAGTGCAGGATCGCGCGACCGCCTTCCAGGTATTCGGTGTTCAGGTAGCTGCCGCGCCGATCGTTGGCGATCTGCATGACGCTGCCGATGTAGTCGCTGGGGACCAGGACCTGGATGTCGAGGATCGGTTCCCTGATCTCGTCGATCTCCACCGTCGACGGCAGGTGTGAGGGGTTCTCGACCTCGATCACCGACCCGTCCTTGCGCTCGACCTCGTAGCGCACGTTGGGCAGCGTGGTGATGATTTCCACCTGGTACTCACGGTCGAGGCGCTCCTGTATGATCTCCATGTGCAGAAGGCCGAGGAAGCCACACCGGAAGCCGAACCCCAGCGCCGGCGACGTCTCCGGCTCGTACGAGAAGGCGGCGTCGTTGAGCTTGAGGCGGTCCAACGCATCCCTGAGTTCTTCGTACATGTCCGGGTTAACCGGGTAGATGCCACTGAACACCATAGCCTTGAGCGGCTGGTAGCCGGGCAGCGCCTCGACCTCGCCGTCGCCGGCGTCGATCACCGTATCGCCGACGCGGGCCTCGGCTAGTTCCTTGATGCCGGCGATCAGGTAGCCCACTTCCCCGGCGCGCAGCTCAGGCTTCTCCACCCGTTCGAGCCGCAGCACCCCCACTTCCTCGACGTCGTAGACGCGGCGGGTCGAGTGGAAGCGGATCTTCTGCCCCTTGCGCAGACTACCGTCGACCTGGCGGATAAAACAGACGATGCCGCGGTACTGGTCGTAGAGCGAATCGAAGATCAACGCTCGGGCCGGATCGCCGCCGGATCCACCAGGGGCCGGAACACGGGCGACGATCTCCTCCATCAAGCGATCGACGCCGGTGCCATCCTTCGCACTGATGCTGAGAATCTCGTCGGGGGTGCCGCCGAGCAGGTCCACCACCTGCTGCCGCACCACTTCCTCCTGGGCGTTGGGGGCGTCGATCTTGTTGAGTACCGGGACGATGACCAGGTCGTTGCCCATCGCCAGCAACGCGTTGCTCACCGTCTGCGCCTCCACTCCCTGGGTCGCATCGACGACCAGCACGGCACCCTCACAGGCGGCCAGGCTACGGGAGACCTCGTAGGTAAAGTCGACGTGGCCGGGCGTATCGATCAGGTTGAACTGGTAGAGCTCGCCGGCGGCGGCGCGATAGTTCATGCAGATGGCGTGCGCCTTGATCGTGATGCCCCGTTCCCGCTCCAGGTCCATGCTGTCGAGGACCTGGTCCTGCATCTGCTTGCTGGAGAGGGTGCCGGTCATCTCCAGCAGGCGGTCGGCCAGGGTCGACTTGCCGTGGTCTATGTGGGCGATGATGGAAAAGTTGCGGATGTGGGTGCTGTCCATGAACCAGTCGGCCAATGCGTCAGACGCGGTACAAGCGTGCTCTAGGGAGAGGATCTTCAGGGTGGGCTAACTGCCAAATTAGAAGCACTTTACGTTCCTGTCAAACGGCCGGGCGCTCACCTAATCGAGGCCCCTGAGTGTTGCAGCAATCGGGTCAGGTTCTGGCGGGCACGCCGGTCGCCGCCATCCCGCTCCAACACCGCCCGGGTAACCGCTATGGCGGCCTCAATTCGACCCGCGGCGGCGTAAGCCGAAGCCAGGTTGTTGCGCAGATCGGTTCTGCCGGGTGCCAGTTCGACAGCCTCCTCGTAGGCGGCGATGGCCCCTTCGAGGTCGCCAAGGGCCCGACGCGCAGCCGCCAGACCGGCGTAAGCACCGGGCCCTGCCGTCGCGGACTCGACGACGCGCTCGTACGATCCCAGAGCGCACCGGAAATCGGCTTCGCGCAGGCAGAGGTCGGCCTGGGCCCGCCACAGGACAGGGTCGTCGGGACGTGCGGCCAGAAGTTGGCGATATGCCTGGCGCGGAGTAACCCCGCGGAGTTGGAGCTGCACGAGTTGGAGATTTAGCTGCATCCCGACGTCCTCGGGCTGCTGGTCCACGGCCGCCTGCAGGTGATGGACCGCCTCCTCGAGCCTGCCGGCCTCGGCGTGCAGCAGCCCCAGGTTGTTGTGCGCAGCCGCGAATTCCGGCTCCTGCAGCAGCGCCTGACGATAGTGCCCGACCGCGGCCTGCGGTTCACCCAGGCGCTGTAGCGCCAGGCCCAGGTTTACGTGCGCGGGACCGTAGCGCGAGTCGATTGCCAACGCGGCCCGGGCCCGTTCTGCGGCGGCCTGGTGATCTCCAACCCTGGCGTGCAACCGAGCCAGGTTATTGTGAACGCCGGCCAGACCGGGTGCGAGCATCCGCGCCCGCTCGAACGCTTTCCTGGCCTGCAAGAGGTCTCCCACAGCCGCGTGGACGAGCCCCAGGCTGTTCCAGCTCTTGGCGTGACCCGGATTAAGCGCCAGGGCCCGTTGCAGCGAGACCGCCGCCCCGGCCAGGTCTCCCGCCTCCAGCTGGGCCAGGCCCAGGTTGCTGTGCACCCGGAACATCTCCTCCCCACCACGGGCGGCCGCATCCCGCCAGAGCGTGAGCTCGTCCTGCCAGACCGCCCCGCGCTGCCAGGTCAGCAGCGCCAACAACACTAGCGCGACCAACCCCGCCGGTACCAGACGACGCGCCCGCACTCCCGTGCCGACGGCCAGGAGAGCTCCGGCGAACAACCCGGCTGCAGCCAGATAGCGCCGGTGCTCGCTCACCAGGACGTTGAGGGGCTTGAGGAACGTCACGCTGAGCGAGGCCCCCACCCAGGCGAGCACCCACAACCCCCAGCGGCTCGAGCCGCGACACGCCCACGCGACGGCAACCATCGAGCCCAGGAACGCCGCGCTACCCAGCACCGGCCACTCGGTCGGGATTTCGCTGGTGGTAAAGTTGTGTTCCACCGCGAGGCGGACGGGCATCACGATCAGGCTCGCGTAGTAGACGAGCGCCTTCACCTGCGTTAAGAGGTGCACACCGTAGGGGCGCACATCCTGTTGCAGCGCGCCACCCAGGAATCCGGTTGCAAACGAAATCACCAGGTAACAGACGATTGCAGCCGCAACAAGGAGCAGCTGTCGCTTCGCCAGTGGCTCGAACCGCAGCCAACGGTGGGCGATCAACAGAGGCAGGAGCACGACGGCAGTCGACTTGGCCAGCAGACCGCCGGCCGCGGCAGCGGCGGTTGCCGCCGGGGCCCGGTTGCCGATGGCCATGAGGAATGCAACTAATGCGCCGAGAGCGCTCAGCAGCTCCGAACGCGCACTGATGTAGTGGACCGCTTGCGACTGGATCGGGTGCAGGGCGAAGAGCATCCCCACCCACCAACCCGTCGTGTGGTTGCGCGCGAACACGGTCACTAGCGCCGTCACGGCGGCGGCGGCCAGCACGTGGAGAAGCAGATTGACCAAGTGATAGCCGAAGGGATCATGGCCGCCCAGCGCATAATTGACGGCGTAGGTGACCAGGAGCAGGGGCCGGTACATCGCCATCCCCGGCTCCCGCGAAAACTGGCCGGGGTCGACGAAGAAGGAGGCTATGTTGGCGAGACTGCGGAGGTGGTAGTTGTCGACGATCGAGTGGGAGTCGTCGTAGTGGAAGCCATTATCCAGGCTGTTGGCGTAGGTCGCGACGGCGGCCGCCACCAGGACGCCGCGCCCGAGCCAGCCCGATAGGGACGGCCAGGTCACTCGGTAACCCCGAGCTCCGCGCGCATCTCCACGATCCGCTCGAGTCCGTTCTGCGCCTCCTCCAGCGTCGGGTTCACCTTCAGAGCCCGGCGATAGTAGATCTCGGCCACCCGCAGCTGCTCGGTGCCCCCCTCCCCTCGCTGCCTTACCAGCTCGGCCTGGGTCACGGACAGATTGCCGAGATTCAAAAGCGACGAGTAATCCCGCGGATTGATGGTTATCGCGCGCTCGTAGTCTCCCCTTGCCGCCCTGTACTGCCCCAGCTCGTAATTGGTGAGCCCTTTCATTCCGTAGGCAGCATAGTGATTGGGGGCAATCCGCAACGCCCTTTCATAATACTTGATGCCCTCTCCCCAGATATCCAGGCTGCGGTCGGTGGCCCGGCCGTTCTCCTTGGCCTTGCGACCACGCACGAGGTGGATGTTGCCGACGTTGACGATAGCATCGGCATACTGTGGATTGAGCTGAACCGCTTCGAGATAGGCCCTCTCGGCGGCATCGAAATCCTGCAGCATGAAGCGCACGCTGCCCAGGTTGTTGAGGGCCCGCAGCGCCAGGTCGTGGTGCTCGCGGTCGTAGGCTACCTTGATAACCTGCTCGTAGCTGGCCGCAGCCAACTGCCAGCTCTCGTCTCTGGTGGCACCGGCGCCGGAGTAAATGGCCCTGTCCTTGTAGGCATTGCCGAGGTACAGGTTGGAACGCGGCATAAGTGGAGCCTTGGCGACGCTGTCGGTCCACAGGCTGAAGTCGTCCAGCCAAGCCCGGTTGCGATCGTAGGTCAGGCCCGCGTACACGACGCCGACGACCAGGGCCAGTGCCACACCCAGGTCGGCGGGTCCGAGGCGCCGCCGGCGCAGCCAGTTGCTCCGCAGGAGCAGGGCGAAGCCGACACAGAAGGCGGCGCAGGTCAGGTAGAGCCGGCGCTCGTTGACCAGCACGTTGAGCGGCATGACCATGACCGGCAGTACCGCGATCGTCCCCCAGCCGGCGAGGAACAGCGCCAAGTCGTGGCGCCGCCGGTACAGGAACAGCATGCCCCACAGGAAAGAGACCAACACCAGAATGGCGCCGGCCGTGGTCCAATCCATGGTGCGCTGGGTGAAGAACTGATGCTCGACGTTAAGCTCGGTGGGCCAAAACAAGAGAGCGAGGTAATAAGAAAACGCCTGGACCTGCGTGAGAAGTTGGCTCCAGACATCGCGCACCGGGCTGCCCAGCGACTTGGTGAGAAACTGGGTGGCCGTGATAAGCAGGATGTAACCCAGGCTGATGAGCCAGTACGGAGCGTAGACGCGGAGCAAGCGATGTTTGAGCCGGCCCAGGTCCCGTCGGGCGATGAAGAGGTAGTCGTAAAGCATGACAACGGCCGGCAGGGTGATCACGGTCGATTTGCTCAGCAGGCCCAGGGCCAGCACCGCCCAGGAGGCGGCCAGCCAACGGTAGTCAAATCCGGTGGCGCGAACGGCGGCAGCCCGTAAGTACAGGGTCAGACCGATCATGTAGAAGAAGGAGGCCAGCCCCTCACTGCGGCTGCTGAGGTAGTTGACCGGCTCAGTCCCCAACGGATGCAGCGCGAAGAGCAGGCCGGCGACCAGCGCCGTGTCTCGGCGTCCGGTGTGCAGGGCAACCAGCCACCAGAGGAAGCAGGCGGTGAAGGCGTGCAGTAGCAGGTTGACCACGTGGAAGCCGCGGACATCGTAGCCGTCGAGCTCCAGCGCCTGGTTCAGAGTGTAATTGAGCGTGAACGTGATCAGCAGCAGCGGCCGGTACATCCCCTTCGACGGATCGTCGGAGAAGGCGCCGGGATCGACGAAGAACGCCGGCACGTTGGCGAGAGAGCGGATGCTCTCGTTGAACTGGATGGAGTGCTCGTCATCGTAGTGGTAGCCGTTCTCGAAGGAGTTCGAATAGACAGCCAGGCTCGCGACCAGAACCAGGGTCCAACCGCGCTTCATCTGCTTCTCTCCCTCAGTTGTCCGAGCCTCGTGCGGCCGAACGTCTTGCTTTCCCGATCGGCGCCACTGTCCAGCAGGGCCTGGTAGGCCTGGACCGCCTCGGCCAAGCGACCGCTCACCTGGAGGCTATTGGCCAGCTGCAGGTAACCGGGGCCGAAGTCTGGATATTCGGTCACGAGACGCTGGAACTGCAGGATGCTCTCGCTGTAGCGCGCCTGTCCGAAGAGGCCGGCTGCCAGGAAGAACAGCGCCGCCCGATGGGTCGACTCGCGGTCGAGGATAACCCTTGCGGCCGCCTCCAGCTGCCCGAAGTCGCCCAGCTGCTGCAGGCGCGTACCGTGATACTCGAACCTGCTGCTGATTCGCTCCCAGTTGGCCGTGGCCTGCGGGGAATCCCGTCTGACCTGCAACGCCCGGTCGTAGCGGAACAGCGCGCTGTCCAGGCGGCCTCGCTGCTCGTAGAGCGTCCCGGCATTGTTCATGGCCAGGTCGTAGTGAAAGCTGGAGCGGGCTATCGCCAGGTACAGAGGCAGGGCCCGATCACCGCGTCCGCCGTCCTGCCAGGCCCTGGCCAGGTTGTACCGCACATCCACCAGCTGGCTGTTGCGCGCGAGCACCTGCTCGTAGATTTCCACAGCCCGTTGCCAGTCGCCGAGGCCGCGATAGACGTTGCCAAGATTGTTCGCGGCAACGTCGTTGTCCGGCTCCAGCTGCAGGACCCTCTCGTACTGTTCGATAGCCCCCCGCGAATCGCCGTTGTCCCGAAGATAGTTGCCCATGTAGACGTAGGCACGCACTTCTTCCGGCGCGCGCGCCGCGGCCGCCTGCCACAACGCGTACGGGGTCTGCCATTCCCCATTGCGGTGAACCGACATCACAGACAGTGACAGCAGCAATACCAGGGTGAGCCAGAGCAGGCCGCGCAGCCGCTCCAGGGGCAGGCTCGTGAACAGCATCACCAGACCGGCCAACGGCAGGTACAGACGGTGTTCATTCACCAGAACGTTCAGGGGCACGACCGCGGCAGGGGTCAGCGTGACGAGGATCCACCCCAGGCCCAGGAACAGGTCGGAGCCGCGGCGACCGGCGCGCCATGAGGCGCAGATCAGGATGGAGATCGCCAGCAGCAACGCCATGACGACGGCTACGTCCCCTGGTCGACCTTCCGAAAAAGCGTGATGGACGTTCAGGCCGGACGGTACGAAAAGCAGCTTGAGGTAGTAGACCAGCGCTTTGACCTGAGTCGCCATCTGCACGGCCAGGGGACGCACCGGCTCGTCGAGAAGCGCTTTGGTGATAAACCCGGAGAGGACGGCGACATAAGCAGCCGTAACCACCAGGTACGGCGCCAGGCGGCGCAGAGCGGCGCGGTCGAGACCTCCGCGGTAAAGCTCCAGGACTACCAGGAGCGCCGGTAGCCCGATAGCAATCGACTTGGAGAGCAAACCGACGACGAAGAGCCCGAGCGAGGCGGCCTGCAACCCCACAGCACCCCTGGAGCCGGCGACCTGGTAGGTCCAGAATGCGCCGAGCACCCCCAGCGCCGCCAGCAACTCCGACCGGCTGCTGATGTAGTTAACGGGCTCTGTGCAGATGGGATGTGCCGCGAACAGCAACCCGCCGAGCAGGGCCATGCAGGCGGGGCGCCCAAGCTGAGTGAGGATGAGCCAGACCAGGAGGGCGCAGCCGACGTGCGTCAGGAGATTGGCCAAATGATACGAGGTGACGTCCAGCTCCCCCCAGGAGTAGTTCAGCGCCAGACTCGTCAGCACGATGGGTCGGAACATCGCCTTGTCCGGATCGCGGGAGAACAGCGTCGGGTCGGAGAAGAACGCCGGGATGTTGGCTGTCGTCCTCAGGTGTTGGTTCTCTACAATCGAGTGCAGATCGTCGTACTGGAAGCTGTTGTCGAGGGAATTCGCGTACACCATCGCCGCCAGGGCCAGGATAACGCCCGCGCTCGCCCGCCTGCTCGCTACCGTAGCGGCCACAACCTGCTTAAGGATGCCGCTCACGGTGCCAGATATCTCCGCAGCTGCTCCAAGCGCCGCGCCGCCTTCCCATGCGGAACCCGGGCAGCAAGGTGCCGGAAGTGTGTCCGCGCCTCCCGCCATGCCCTCACCCCTCCTTCCCGATCACCGGCATGGGCACGCGCCCTTCCCAACTGCAGCAGGACCTCTCCCAGGTTGCTGCGGTAGTCGGGCCGCTCCAGCTGTTGCAGCGCCCGGCGGTAGGCCTCGGCCGCCTCTTCCCAGCGCCCGCTGTCGGCGTAGACCCGCCCGAGCTCGGCGTTGGTCTCGTGGTCCGGAGCCAGTACCAGAGCACGTTCGTAGGCGGAGATCGCGCCTTGCAGATCACCGAGGTAGTAACGCGCCATACCGAGATTGTAGAAGACGTCGGCGAAGTTCGGACTGCGGGTTGCCACCCGCTCCAGCACATCCACCGCGTCGCGGTAGCGCTCCAGCATCATGTAGACACTGCCCAGGTTGTTGAGGGCCTCCGGGTAGTCGGCGTCGACGGCCAGCGCCTGCTCGTAGTAGCCGGCGGCCATGTCGTAGTGCCGGGCGGCGAAGGCGGAGTCATCCATCGCGACCGCCGCCTCGAAGTAGATCGCGCCTAAATTGGTTGCCGCCGCCCGGTGCCCGGGGTCCAGGGCCAGGGCCGCCTGGAAAGATCTGGCCGCCTCTGCCGGCCTGTCGTCCCGGCGCAGGGCATTGCCCAGATGAACGTGGACGCGGGGCATTTCGGGCGCCTTTTCCGCTGCGTCCCGCCATAGAGACAACTCACTCTTCCACAATTCGTTGCGCTGAAAACTTGTAATGGACAGTAAGGCTAAAGTGAGAACTAGGATCGGGGCCAGGCGGCGATGGTTTACGAGCCGCTCCCAGAAACGCCCGGGCCACAAAACGAGCCCGGCCAGGGGCAGGTAAAGCCGGTGTTCGTTGACCAGCACGTTGAGCGGGACCAGCAGTGTCGGCGCCAGGGCCAGTACCGCCAGGGCCGGCCAGAGCGCACCAGCATG
>CAYWBJ010000455.1:0-1913 GCA_964456165.1 uncultured Gemmatimonadaceae bacterium
GGGCCAGCATCCAGTTCATCCAGGCGTTGTAGGAATGGCCGACGACGCCGACGGCGCCGTTGCAGTAGTCCTGGGCAGCAAGCCACTCGACGGAGTCGTAACCGTCTTCGGCATCGCCGGTGTCGGCTACGTACTGGGGAATGAAATCACCGTCAGACTCGTAGCGTCCCCGGGAGTCCTGGACGACGACGGCGTAGCCGGCGCGCACGTAGGCAGCATAGCGCGCCAGGCCGAGTCCTTCCTGATCTTTGCAGTAAGGGGTGCGGGTCAAAAGGCCGGGGTAGCGGGCGCCGTCGTCGGGGCGATAGACATTGGAGCACAGCACCGTGCCATCCCGCACGATGGTTTCGACATGGTGCTCGATGACAATGCCGAGGCTGCCACTGTCGTGCTTCGCAGTTATGTCCATCTGGCGTGTTGAAACGGGTTCGTGGCCCAAAGGGTTTGCGCAGGCCGGCTCTGTACCCGCCCGCTCAGGGGGGAGACGAGGGTATCGGCATAGCGCATAATTCCGTCAGCTCGTTCATGGACGACGCGTTCGGCAAATGAGCGGCGAGGATCTACAACGCGCCACTAAAGTATAGGAAATACAAAGGCCTCCTCCCAGTTATGCTGGCATCCAGACAGCGGCTCCTGGCGCGTGCCGGTGGGAATTGGGGTGCACTGGAAAAGCGCTGGAGTAGCGGTGGGGTCGGCGTGAGCGTCGGAAAGGCCGGATCTATACAAAATGAAAGCGGTACGCCCTATTTTTCTTGTTTGCACGCCTTCGCGCTAATAAATCATGAAAGCCATGGAGAATGCCGTCCGTGGTGGCGCGAAGCGCATAAGGAAATCGCTCATACTCCCATTTGGCTTTGTAAACAGGAACTAAAGTGATATCTCCGATTTCACCACCCCGAGAGCCTTGAGCTCGTTACTCTGATAACTGTTAGTGAGGAAACACATGAAAGTAGAAGAACTGGACACTCCCTTTCTGCTCGTCGACCTCGACGGGCTCGAAGAAAACATCGAGCGCGCCCAGGCGTACTGCGATAAACACGGGGTCGGACTGCGGCCCCACATCAAGACCCACAAATGCCTGGAGATCGCCCATATGCAGATGGCGCGCGGGGCGATGGGCATTGTGGCGCAGAAACTCGGCGAGGCCGAGGTCATGGTCGACGGGGGCGTCGACAAAGACACGCTGATCCCCTACAACATCATCGGTGCCCAGAAGCTCGAGCGGCTGACCAAGCTAACGACGCGGACGCGCCTGACCGTGGCCGCCGATTCGGAGTACACAGTCCGCGGCCTGTCGGAGGCCTGCTCTTCTGCAGGCGTCGAAGTGGGCGTAGTGATCGAGATCGGCCAGGGGCGCACCGGGGTGGAGACGGCAGCCCAGGCCGCAGAGCTGGGGGCCCTGGTCGAACGCTCTCCCGGCGTCGAAATGAGAGGCCTGATGATCATGCCGTCAACACCGGAGTTGCGACCGATCATCCAGGAGGTCCTCGCCAAACTCGACGCCAAAGGGCTGCCCCACCCGATCGTCAGCGGTGGTGCCTCACCTTGTCTGTTGACGGCCCATGAAATACCCGAAGTGACGGAGCACCGCGCCGGCGAATATCCGGTGGGAGGCATGAAACATCTCGCCATCGGGACGCACACGGTCGCCCAGTGTGCCGCCCGCGTGCTGATGACGGTGGTGAGCCGGCCAACGGCGGACAGCGCGATTCTCGACGGCGGCACCAAGGCCCTCAGTGCCGCTACCCATCACGATGACCGGGGAACGTCGATCGGCCACATCATCGAGTTCCCCGAAGCGCACTTCAGCGGCGCCTCGGAAGAGCACGGCCAAGTCAATGTCTCGCAGTGTGATCCGAAACCACAAATCGGAGACCGCGTGCAGGTGATCCCGGTACATCCGTGTCCGACCT
>CAYWBJ010000456.1:0-3543 GCA_964456165.1 uncultured Gemmatimonadaceae bacterium
TGGCGCTGCCAATTCCTATGAAGTGTACCGCGAGATCGCCGTCGCGTTGCGGCGACGGGTCGAGAATCTGGGGCGCAAGAACATCTAACTAATATGTATCCATACTTGCTCGAAATCGGACCGATCACCATTGCCAGTTTCGGGGCAATGGCCGCGCTCGGTTTTCTCGCCGCGCTCCAGGTGCTCAGCCGCGACTTTGCGCGCAAGGGCCTAGACGAAGAATTGGCTTCGACGATCATCACCACCTCCCTCATCGGCGGCCTGGTCGGCGCCAAGCTCTACTTCGTGCTGTTCGAGACCCCGGAAGGATTGGGAGGGTGGGAGCTTCTCCGCTCCTTGTTCTCTGGTAGTGGCCTGACATTCTACGGCGGCTTCATCGTCTCCGCCGCTGCCGTGGTCTGGGTCATCCGGCGGCGCCAGGTGCCGGTGCTGCCGGTCGCGGACGCCATCGGCATCGGAGCGGCACTCGGCTACGCGCTCGGCCGGATCGGTTGTCAGCTGGCCGGCGATGGCGATTACGGCGTGCCCACCGAACTGCCCTGGGGAATGGCCTATCCGGATGGTGTTGTTCCGACCCTGGAGATCGTGCACCCGACGCCGGTGTACGAGACTCTCGCGGGTCTGGCCATCTGCAGCATCCTCTGGTTCGGCCGCACCCGCATCGAGACGCCCGGGGTTCTGCTCTGCATCTACCTCGTGCTCTCTGGCGCGGCCCGTTTCGCTGTTGAGTTCATCCGCATCAATCAGAAGGTTCTCTGGGGACTCAGCGACGCCCAGCTGATCAGCCTGGTGATGATAGCGGTTGGCCTGCTCTTGGGGTACTGGCTGCTCGACCGGGCTGCCCGATCCGGTCCCGCCTGAGCCATGGCGCCAAGCGAGCGTTTCCCACGAGTGTCGCGCTGTAAGTCGGCGGACGATTTCCGCCGCCGGTTGGCCGAGCTGGAGCTCGAGTTGCCATGCGACGATGAGTTGCTGACCGCGCCCGCGTCGCCGCTCGCTGCTGCCGCGACGGTGGCTTCGCAGGGGGCAGGAACGACGCCCCGGACGGGCGGCAACCGGTTCGCTATCCATCCGATGGAGGGCTGGGACGGAACCCGGGAGGGTCTGCCGAGCGATCTGACGCGCCGCCGGTGGCGCAACTTCGGCCACAGTGGCGCCAAGCTCATATGGGGTGGCGAGGCGTTTGCCGTCTGTCCCGAGGGCCGGGCAAACCCGAATCAGCTGATGGCGACGCCGGAGTGCAGGGCCGGCATGGCCGAATTGCGGGCGTTGCTGCTGCAGGCTCACGCCGAGACTACCGGCGACACCGATGACCTGCTAGTGGGCCTGCAACTGACCCACTCGGGCCGGTTCTGTCGGCCCGATGGACCGACGCTGGAACCGGGTATTCTCTATCACCACCCGATTCTGGACCGCAAGTTCGGCATCCCCGCCGACTACCCGATCCTGACAGACGCCTACCTCGAAGAGCTGATCGAGCGCTATGTCCAGGCGGCACAGATGGCGGCCGAGCTGGGGTACGATTTCGTCGACGTCAAACACTGTCATGGCTACCTGGGACACGAGCTGCTGGGGGCCCGCTGCCGGCCTGGCAGTTTTGGCGGGTCCTTCGAGAACCGCACCCGGTTCTGCCGCGAGGTGATCGCCGGCATTCGCGCCCGCGCCCCGCAGCTCCTTATCGGCGTCCGCTTCAGCGCCTTCGACATGGTGCCCTTCAAGCCGGATCCGGGCGGCGCGGCCGAGAACCGCCTGGGACCGGGTATCCCGGAATCCAGCGAAGAGCTGATCCCGTACGAATACGGCTTCGGAGTCGATGCCGACAAACCGGTGCGGCCGGACCTGGCGGAGGCCTCCTGCTTTGTCTCCCTGCTCGCCGACTTGGGCGTGAACCTGGTCAACGTCACCGCTGGGAGTCCGTACTACAACCCTCACATCCAGCGGCCGGCGCTGTTCCCTCCTTCGGACGGCTATCAGCCGCCGGAGGACCCGCTGGTCGGCGTCGCCCGCCAGTTGCAGGCGGTGGCCGAGCTGAAGAGGCAGTTCCCCGACACCCTCTTCGTCGGTTCCGGCCTCTCCTACCTCCAGGAGTTCCTGCCTCACGTAGCCCAAGCCTGCGTGCGGTCCGGGTGGCTCGACTTCGTCGGCCTAGGCCGGATGGTGCTCTCCTACCCGGGGTTGCCTAACGATGTGCTTGAATCGGGCCGGATGGAGCGCAAGCTGATCTGCCGGACCTTCAGCGACTGCACGACCGCGCCGCGCAACGGCCTGGTGTCGGGATGCTTCCCGCTCGACCCGCACTACAAGGGGCTGTCCGCGGCTGCTGAGCTGAAGAGGGTGAAGGGGAAATAAGGCGGTTTCGGCGGCGGATCAGCTGCTGCGATCGGCTAGCAATTGCGCCGCCTTTAAGCCGTTACCCGACAACACCGCTACGACTGTCTCGCCCGCCGCGACGTAACCGTCCTCTCGTAGCTGCTCGAAACCATTCCAGATTACCGCCGACGTCGGCTCGACGAAGAGGCCACAGCGTCCGAGCCGGGCGACCCCGGCCAGGATTTGCTCCTCTTCGACGGCCACCACGGTGCCGCCGGTTTCGCGCAGGCCGGCCAGCACCTCGCGGTCGCGGGCCGGTGCCGGCAGGGCTATACCCTCTGCCAGGGTGGGCTTCGTCTCTCCGGGTTCGACGCCTTCGGCGCCGGCGGCGAAGGCCCGCTGGAGAGCGGCATTGCTGGCCGCCTGTACTGCCACCAGCCGGGGAACCCGGGCCACGATTCCGGCTTGACGGAGCTGGTCGAAGCCGAGGTGGAGCCCCAGGAGGATGCTCCCGGCGCCCACTGGACAGAGGACCACGTCTGGCGGATCCCAGTCGAGCTGCTCGGCTATCTCGAAGGCCATCGTCTTGACTCCTTCGACGAACAGGGGATGCCAGAGATGGGAGGCGTAGGTGGCGCCTGTGGCCTGCACGTGGTCGAGCAGGGCTTCCGTGGCTCGGGGCCGTGGACCGTCGATACGTCGGAGGGTAGCCCCGTACGTCTGGATTTGCACGAGCTTACCCGCCGCTGCCGAGGCGGGGCAGAAGATGGTGATGTCGATGCCGGCGCGGGCGGCGTAGGCGGCCATGGCGGCCCCGGCGTTGCCCGAGGAGTCTTCCACCACTGTGGTGATGCCGCGCTGCACGAGGTGGCTCATCAGCAGGGCGGCGCCCCGATCCTTGTAGGAACCGGTCGGACAATTGAACTCGCACTTGGCCAGGAGCTGGGAACCGCCGATCTCGAACGGTACCAGCGGCGTCACCGCCTCGCCGAGGCTGATTGGCTCGTCACACGCCGGCAGCGCCTCGGCGTAGCGCCAGAGGCTGGCGGGACGATTGGCTATGGCCTCGAGGGTAAAAGTGACCGGCTCGCGCTCGAGCGCGAGGGGGCCACTGCAGTGTGGACAGGCGTGGGCCTGAGGCTCGTCGCCGAACTGGGCGTCACAGCGGCAGCAGCAGAAGCGCAGACTCTTAGCCACGGCAGCTCAGGGCGTTCTTGTTATATGGTGACCGCT
>CAYWBJ010000457.1:0-11563 GCA_964456165.1 uncultured Gemmatimonadaceae bacterium
TGTGATCCAGCAGGAACATCAGCCAGATGCCACCCACCGCACCGCAATGTCCCGTTGGACGCTCAGGGCAGCACCCAGTACAGCACGGGCAGCAGCCGGCCGCCGGCGCTCCCCACGACCACACGCATCGACACGGCGTCCCGTTCGAAACCGGTCACGGCGCGGCCGGCGACGATCCCCAGCAACGAGCCGGCCACCACGTCGGAAAGATAGTGGCGCCGGCGATGCACCCGCGAAACCGGCACTGCCACGGTGGCCACGTATAGGGGCAGGGCCAGCCGCGGACCCAGACGCCGGCTCAGCGCCGTAGTCAGGGCGAAGGCGTTGGCCGAGTGCCCCGAGGGGAACGAGCGGTTGTTGCTGCCGTCGGGCCGCTCGCGGCCGACGGTGAGCTTCAGCGGCGTTACCAGTACATTGGCTAATACAACCGACCGCACCAGGCCGGAACTCAGCGCCGCCGCCGGCTGGTGACCAATCAGCCTTGCTGCGCCCCAGGTGACCACCAGGCCGGACGAGGCGTAACGATTCGAGCCGTAGACATCGACCACGTCGAGCATATCCCGCAGCCGCGGCTGCTCCTGGAGACCGAAGCGCACCTCGTTGTCCCAGGGGTGAACCAGCACTCCAGCGGCGACTCCAGCACCCGCCCACATCAGGACTCGCGGCGAGAGCAGCGCCTGCATGTCCCGCCGCATGAGGAGCGGCTCGACCGCAAGGGTCGAGCCCGACGTGCTCATCAGCACGAGGAGGACCGGCAGCAGGCTCTGTATTGCGGTTTGGCGTAGCTGGAAATCTGGACCGATATGCGTCATCGGCGCGTAAGGTAGTACCCGCGACCAGCCCGAACAAACGACGCTCTCTCTTTGGACCGCATCCGCCATCCCGGTATATTCAGACCCACGCTGACCCGGAACCGAGGACGATGACCGCCACACCTTCATCCGCCGTCGGCGTCCTCCTTGCCCAGCTAGGCACTCCGGAGGCGCCTACAGCCGCCGCGCTGCGCCCCTACCTGCGCGAGTTCCTCTCGGACCCGCGGGTCATCGATCTGCCGCGGTGGAAATGGCTGCCGATTCTCCACCTCGTGGTCCTGAGGGTCAGACCAGCTCGCTCCGCCCGGCTTTACGCCCGCATATGGACCTCGGAGGGTTCGCCGCTGATGGTGCACTCGCGCGCCCAGACGCAGGGGCTGCAGGAGCGCCTCGGCGACCGTTACCAGGTGGTCCTGGGCATGCGCTACGGCCAGCCCAGCATCGCGGCAGCAATGCGCCAGTTCGCCGAGGCGGGCATCGACCGGATCCTCGTCTTCCCCATGTTCCCCCAGTTCTCGGCCTCCACCACCGGCTCTATCTACGACGCGGTAAATCGCGCCGCGACTGGGCGCCGCTGTCCTCTCTTCTTCGATCGCCGCCGCCGGATGCCGGCGTTGCGTTTCGTGCCCCCCTACTTCGACGACCCCGGCTACATCGAGGCGCTGAAAAATACCATCGCCGAGGCGGTGGCGCGGCGCGAGCGCCCCCCGGATCGTTTCCTGATAACCTTCCATGGGATCCCCCTGCGGTACGTCCAGGAGGGAGATCCATATCGCGATCAGTGTCGGGTCACGGCCGAGCTGCTGGCCACGGCCCTCGAGCTGGCCCCGGAGCAGTGGGTAACCGGCTTCCAGTCCCGGTTCGGCAAGGAGGAATGGCTTCAACCCTATACCGAGGAGATCCTCCAGCAGCTCGGCAGCGACGGCGTGAACGAGCTCGTCGCCTCCTGTCCCGGCTTTACCGCCGACTGCCTGGAAACCCTCGACGAGATCGGCAACGAAGGCCAGGAGCAGTTCCGGGCCGGCGGCGGCGGTCAGCTGCACCTGATTCCCTGCCTCAACTCCCACCCAGCCTGGCTCGATACCATGGCCGCTATCTCCCGCCGGGAATGCGCCGGTTGGATCGACTGAATTTTGACCACGTCAACGTCGGCGAGTCATATTTGTCTGCCCGAAGCCCGGGACGTCGACAGCGGCGCGACAGGATCGTCCAGGAGATTGTCGACATGATCGACCGCTGCGTCTTAGCCTCGGTCTGTCCCCCTGTTTCGCCCACCCGGATTTCTTGCAATCGGCGGCTTTTTTTGGCTTACTTGGGGCAGGCAGTCGTCGGTAAAAAAGTCGACGGCGGCATTGAATTCCACCGGTGCCGCTGCCGATAGGTAGAACTGAGGTATCTGCACCATCGCAGGCGCGCCGCGGAGTCGTTGCGGCAGGCCGCGGAGGCCAGGGACAAAACGAGGTTACGGATGGCCGAAGACGTCACGAGCGAAGAAGAAGAAGAAGAATCTGAACTACCGACTATGCAGAAGGTCGCCATCCTCTTCGTCGCTCTGGGAGAGGATGTCTCCGGCGAGGTGATGAAACACCTTTCCGACTTCGAAATCGAGGAAATCACCCAGTCGATCGCCGGGCTCAAGAACATCGGCACCGACGTGATGGACTCGACAATGGAGGAGTTCGAGGGGAACCTGATGGCCGGCGAGTGGGTGAGCACGGGTGGCGTCGACTTCGCCCGAACCTGCCTCGAGCGTGCCGTCGGTCCACGGAAAGCCCAGGAGATCCTCGACCGCGTTTCGACCCGCGTCACTTCCGGCTTCTACATGCTCAAGAACGTGGCGCCCGATCAGATCGCCCCGTTCATCTCCAACGAGCATCCCCAGACCATAGGTCTGATCCTGTCGCAGCTCGACCCGGCTCAGGCTGCCGGCATTCTTGCCCAGCTTCCCGAGCGCATGCAGGCCGACGTGGCCTACCGCATCGCCACCATGGAGAATATCACCCCGAACGTCATCAAGGAGATCGAGGAGAGCCTGGAGGCGTCCTTGCGCGACATCCTTGGCGGCAACCAGGATGTCGGTGGCCCCGGGGTCGTTGCCGACATGCTCAACCTCACCGGGTCCAGCGTCGAGAAGAACGTCCTCGACCAGATGGATGGTCAGGACCCGGAAGTGGCCGAAGGGGTGCGCAACCTAATGTTCGTCTTTGACGACATTAACAAGTTGACGGACCGCGAGATCCAGACCCTGATGCGCGAGGTGGATCAGAAGGATCTGGTAGTCGCCCTGAAGGCGGCGAGCGAGGAATTGAAGGACAAGATCCTCGGCAACATGTCGGAGCGCGTGCGCACCTTCATCACCGAGGAAATGGAGTTCCAGGGGCCGATGCGCCTTAGCGAAGTGGAAGAGGTGCAGCTGCGCATCGTGCAGCAGGTGCGACAGCTCGAGGAACAGGGCCAGATCACCATCGTTCGCGGTGACGGCGCGGAGGATGCCTTCGTGTAGGATTCACCGCCCCGCAGAGACAGAGTGCCCCGGTCGACCGATCGACCGGGGCACTCGTCGTTTAAACTGCCGCGGTCAGCTCTAACGTCTGCTCAATCCCCCGCGTCGATGCGAGCGGTCAACCAGCTATCGACGTCGCCCAACGAGGCCTGATTAATCTCGTGCCCCATTTCGTACTCGCGGTAATCCAGGGCGAGGGGCAACCGCTGCAGCAACTGGCGCGAGGCGCGCCCCTGCGCGATGGGGATGATCGCATCCTCCGTGCCGTGCGTCATGATCACCGGCAATCCGTCCAGGCGGACGTCTTCGGCCGGCAGCATCGGCTCAACGACCACGCAGCTGAGCGCGGCCACTCCGTCGCAAAGCCCAGGCTGGGAGAATGCGGTACTCAACGCCATCATCCCGCCCTGGCTGAAGCCGAGCAGAATCGTGCGCTCCGGCTCGTGCTCGCGCTGGAGCCCCCGCACCAACTCGCCGATCAGTCCCACCGACTCGCCGGCCTGCTCGAACTGCAGGCTGATGCCTTCGGGACCCACGTCAATCGGGAACCAGGCATTGCCACCGTTTCCCATCGGGATAGGCGCCCTGGCGCTGACCATCATCAGGCGCTCGTCCAGGTAGGGAGACAGCCCGATGAGATCCGATTCGTTGCTGCCATAACCGTGCAGCAGAACCAGCAGCGGAGCCTTGGCTCGCGGTGTCGAAGGCGGCCGCATGACGTGGAATAGCGCGGACATGGCGACTCCCGATTCCCGCCTAGTCGACGACGACCCGGTACGGGCCGGCCCCGTCCGTGATCAGCACGATACTCTCGCCATCGCTGATGACCTCGCGGGCGGCGCTGTTGGGATAGAATTTCTCGTTGCGCCAGACCGTCTCGTCGTTGAGGGTCAAGGTCGGAAAGCGCCTGCCGGCCCGCGGTATGCGCATACGCGTCCTCCCGGCTTCGCTCCGACCGACGAAGAGGCGCCCACTCGATCCGGGGCCGGAGCCCCACGCCGCGTCGATCGTGCCTCGCGGGGTCTTCACAGTACCTGCCGCGCGCTCGATCCCGGCAAAAGGTGGGGCCACTTCCACGGTCTCGTAGCCCGATGCGGCCGGGCGCACCCCCAGCACCTCGGCGCCCAGCAGGAACTCCGGGCCGGGCGCTTCACCGCCGGAACGCACCCACCGCTGGCCCCAGGTCTCCCCGTCGCGCTCCAGCAGGCGCCCCCAATGGCGCTCAACCTGCGTCAGCGCCTGGGCTTCCGCGCCCGCCCGCCAGAGACCGGTGACGAGAAAGAACGCCTGAACCAGGTTCACAACACGGGCGACCTCGCTGCCGCGCAGCGCTCGCGCCACGCCGGCGACGCGATCGGCATCCACCAGACCGAAGTACAAAAGGAGCCCGTTGGCCCACTGGCTGAAGCCGCTGTCGGCCGCGTCCGTGAAGAGCGACCGCTCGGGGTCCCAGGCCGATAGCAAGCCGGCGCCGACGACCTCGAGACGGCGCTGCAGCCGCTGCCCGGTCGCCTCGTCGCCACCGCCCTGGCACAGGCGGATCACGGCCTGCAACGCCCCGGCGTATAGGGCGTTGAGAGCAGTCGTAGACCCTTCGCCAGGCCTTTCCCTCGGCTGTTCCAGCAACCCGTCCGTGCCTGTCAGCTCGTCCAAACACGATATCGCCGCTGCCGCGACATCCGTGCCTGCGGCCGGCTGGCGATCGTCGCAGTACCAGACGTAGGCATCGAGAAAGAGCACGTAGGCGAGAAGCTCCTCGGGGCCGTCCCGCTCCAGCGTGGGGGGCGCGAAGCCCGCCAGCGTCGCTGCGGCCCGAGCCGAGCCAACGCCAAGGTAATAGTCGCTCAACGCCAGCGTGTAGGCGCACAGCCAACGCCGGTCACCCCAACCACCGACGTAGACCTCCGACCGCCTGGCGACCGCACGCGCGCTAACCTGCCAAACCGACTCGAGCGGCTCGCTGCCGCTGAAACTGGGCGTATTGACGCTGTCAACCGACCGCTCCATCATCGAGACGCAGTCCACATGGAGATCCTCGATGGTGTGGCCGACCCGGATCGTCAGGAACCGCGCCGTCCGCGGGAGGAGGCCGGTCCAATCCTCCCGGCCGCCACCGGCGACGAACTCCAGCTCGCTGTCGACGCAGTTTCGGCCGAGGCCGAAACCGATCTCGATCCGGGCGCCCACGCCGCCCTCTTGGAGCCGCAGGCGCGGGAAACCGGAAACGGGCCGGCCGAAGTCGATCAGCAGGCAGACCGCGCGGTCGGGTGGCGCGCCGCGGAGCACCGCCTCGCGCTTTCCCGGCACCAGCAGCGCCTCGCGATTGAGGCACCGGCCCGCTCTCAGCGGTTGCGGATCCACGTCGTCAAGGCAGCAGTCCGCACCCACTTCCCCGAACGCCACGACCTGGGCACCGGGGATTTCACACTCGGTTACGGCGGGAGGGGACCAGAATACCGGCTCCTCCCCTGCTTCCACCACCGCGGCCCGCTCCCACGGCCTCTCACCCGGCATCCGGCTGTGCCAGGGAACCGGTTCGGAAGCGTGGAACTCGCACCCGGCCCCAACGGACCGACCATCGCGGTGCGGAGCCGGACGCGAATCCCAGCCGTCTCCGGTGGTCAGCTCGAGCGTCGACTCGCCGGCGATGCGAACAGCACCGTCGGCGGCGAACCACGGTCGGGGGTCCGGCGAGCCGTCCTCGCCGCCGCACAGGACCCGGACGGCGAGGACGTTCTCGCCAGGCACCAGGTGTCCGGCGATGTCGCAGTGGATCCATACCGTCAGGTCGGTCAACCACTGGCCGAGGCCGCGGCCGACCGGCTGCCCGTTCAGGCGAACCTCGAAGGCCCCCCGCGAGGCGCAGTACAACCAGGCAGCTCCCAATTCGGTTGCGGCGAAATCTCCGGGCAGCTCGAAGCGGCGGCACAGGTAGACGCCGGCTGCCGGCGTCGCGTGCCAGCCTGGCACCGTCTTCACTCAGTCTCCTGCGCCGGGCGATCCGACTGCGGGTTGGCCGACTCGGGAAACCGCACGCGGGCCCCGAGCTTCCACTCCCGGCGATAGTAATATTCTCTGGCTACCATCCTTCAACTAAATATAGGCGCACGGGCGAATGGTAGAAGCCCCTTCGCCATCGGCACGCGAAAGCCCCCGCTCCCGGATTGGGGAACGGGGGCTCGCCCATTCGTGGAACTGGGGTTCAGCGCACCCGGAGAGCGACGAAGTTGGTCTCCTTGCCGCTGCGCACCAGCAGGAGGATCGCGTCCCCCGCCTCGGCCTTGTCGACCGCTTCGATGAAATCGTCGACGCTGTCGACCGCGCGGCGCTCGACTTCCTGGATCAGGTCGCCCGGCCTGAGTCCCTGGCGGGCCGCATCGCTCCCACGCCGCACGCCCCCGATCAACACCCCACTCTCTCCCTCATAGCGGAGCCGCTTGGCCAGCTCAGGCGTCAGTTCCTGGACTTGCATGCCCAGTTTCTCGGTGGTCACCGGCTGGTTGCCGCGGAGCATGGCCTCCTTGTTCAGCTCGTCCAGGACCACCGGAATACGCTCGGTCTCGTCCTCCCTCAGAATCTCCAGTTCGACTTCGGTGCCCGGCGGCGTTGCGCCGATGCGGCGCTTCAGGTCGGTCACGTCGCGGACCGGTTCGCCGTCGAGGGCTACGATGACATCCCCCTTCTCAACCCCGGCTTTCTCGGCAGCGCGCCCCCGGTAGACTCGCTCCACCATGACCCCCTGCGTGCTATCGAGCCCCAGGGCGTCGGCCATGGTCGGACCGATGTTTTCTATGCCGATTCCCAGCAATCCCCG
This sequence comes from uncultured Gemmatimonadaceae bacterium, assembly GCA_964456165.1. Classification (GTDB taxonomy): domain Bacteria; phylum Latescibacterota; class UBA2968; order UBA8231; family UBA8231; genus CAYWBJ01. Next base: position 7,130 of record CAYWBJ010000457.1, read on the forward strand.
CCGGACTTCGCCGTGGGCGACCAGTTGACCGAGCACGTTCCTGGCCAGGTTGGCCGGGATCGCGAACCCAAGGCCGATGTTGCCAGGCGTTCCACCCATCGTCCGGCCAGCGACGATCGCTGTGTTGATACCAACCACCTCCCCTTCGAGGTTGACCAGCGGTCCACCGCTGTTTCCCGGGTTGATCGCCGCGTCGGTCTGGATGAAGGATCCGTACTCGTCGGCGGTGAAACGTCCCCGACCGAGGGCACTGACGATGCCGGAGGTCACCGTGTGCTCGAACCCGAACGGGTTGCCCAGCGCCAGGACCCACTGACCCACCTGCAGGTCGCTGGAATCGCCCAGCCGCACGGACGGGAGGCTATCGGCTTCGACCTTGAGGACCGCTAGGTCGCTGAGCGAGTCGGCCCCCACGATCTCCGCTTCGAAGTGGCGGTCGTCAGAGGTCTGCACCCGGATCTGGTCGGAGCCGCGGATCACGTGGTTGTTGGTGATGATGTAATAATCGTCTTCGAGGGTAACGATTACACCGGATCCCTGGCCGTCCCGCGGCACGTTCGGCCCGCGCCGGGGACCGAAGAAGCGCTCGAATGGCGTCCCCTCGTACGGGTTTTCATCCGATGCGACGGTGCGCTCGGCGAAAATGGCGACCACCGCCGGCTGGACCCGAGCGACGACAGCGGTAAAGGCCTCGTCCAGCTGCTGCAGATAGGCGGCATGTGGGGCAGCAATTGCGGGGGCTGTGTTCTCGGCCTCGACCGTGGCCGTGTGCATCAGCAGAGTGCATGCCAGAGCGGTCAGGGCACCGGCTGTTCTCATCTCGTTCTCCTATTCTCCTCGGTTGGCGTGCTTCCATTCTTGTAAACATTTCTCGCGCGCGGTAATTTTCGCGCACGGTAATAGACAGACTTTGACCACCGCGATCGGTTCCCGGCCTTCGCGTCATTCGAGATCCGGGGCCGGGCCGGCATAGTCGACCGACAGCCCGCCGCCGTCCACGTCCACGGCGATGCGCGCGCCCTCGATCACCTTGCCGGCGATCAGGGCGCGCCCGATGCGGGTCTCCAACTCCCGCTGCAGAAAACGCCTTAGAGGACGAGCGCCGTAGACCGGATCGTATCCTTCCCTCGCAATGAAGCCGCATGCCCGCTCGGTAACCTCGAGCTCGATCCGCCTGTCCTGGAGCCGACGCTGCAGCTGGCCGGTCATCAACCTCACGATCCGGACCAGCTCTTCGGTGCGCAGGGGCTTGAAAAGGACCACGTCGTCGACGCGGTTCAGGAACTCCGGCCGGAAGTGCTGGCGCAGCTCGGCCATGACCTGCTGCCGCGCCTGGTCCCGTATCGTGCCATCCTCCCCGACTCCCTCCATCAGGTGGGGAGAGCCGATGTTGGAGGTCATGATGACCACGGTGTTCTTGAAGTCTACAGTGCGTCCCTGCGAGTCGGTAAGTCTGCCGTCGTCCAGCAACTGCAGCAGGGTGTTGAAGACGTCGTGGTGCGCCTTCTCGATCTCGTCGAACAGGATCACCGAGAAGGGCTTGCGCCGCACCGCCTCGGTCAGCTGCCCCCCTTCCTCGAAACCGACGTAGCCGGGCGGAGCGCCGATGAGCCGCGACACCGAATGTTTCTCCATGTATTCGCTCATGTCGATGCGGACCACGCTCTCCTCGGTGTCGAACAGGGTATGGGCCAGGGTTTTGGCCAGCTCGGTCTTTCCTACACCCGTGGGTCCGAGGAATACGAACGAACCGATCGGCCGCGACGGATCCTTGATGCCGGCCCGCGCACGGATGACGGCGTCGGCGACCAGCTGCACCGCTTCGTCCTGGCCGACAATCCGCTCGTGCAGGATTTCGTCGAGGCGCAGCAGCTTCTCCCGCTCGCCTTCGACCAGGCGCGCAACCGGAATGCCGGTCCAGCGGCCGACGATCTCGGCCACCTCCTCCTCGGTGACTCGCTCGCGGAGCAGGCGCCCGCCGGACTGTCCCGCGCCATCGCCGTCATCCTCCGCGCCACCCTGCAGCCCGGCGAGCTGGCGCTCGAGCTGCGGCAGCCGGCCGTGCTTGAGCTCGGCGGCCGTGTTCAAGTCGTAAGCCCGCTCCGCCGCTTCGATCTGGCGGCGCACCTGCTCGATCTGCTCGCGCAGGTGCCGCTCCTCACCGATGCTGGCCTTCTCGTCGTCCCACTGCGCCCGCATGACATCCGCCCTGGCCTTGAGATCGGCCAGCTCGCGACGCAGATCTTCCAGGCGGTTCCGGCTCGCCTCGTCCTTTTCTTTCTTCAGCGCGGCCTCTTCGATCTCGAGCTGCATCACCCGGCGCGTGACCTCGTCGAGCTCGGCCGGCATCGAGTCGATCTCAATCCGAATCATCGCGCAGGCCTCGTCGACTAGATCGATCGCCTTGTCCGGCAGGAAGCGATCGGAGATATATCGATTGGAGAGCACCGCGGCACCGACCAACGCACTGTCGTGAATCCGCACCCCGTGGTGAACCTCGAAACGCTCGCGCAGACCGCGCAGGATGGAGATGGCATCCTCCACGGATGGGGCGTCGACCTGCACCGGCTGGAAGCGCCGTTCCAGGGCCGCGTCCTTCTCCACCTGTTTTCGGTACTCGTCCAGGGTCGTAGCCCCGATGCAGTGCAGCTCGCCGCGGGCCAGCATCGGCTTGAGCATGTTGCCGGCATCGGTAGATCCCTCCGTACGGCCGGCGCCGACGATGTTGTGAAGCTCGTCGATAAAGAGCAGAACCCGTCCCTGGCTTTCACGGATCTCGGTGAGAACCGCCTTGAGCCGCTCCTCGAATTCGCCGCGGTACTTGGCGCCGGCCATCAGGGCTCCGAGATCGAGTGAGAAGACAGTGCGGTCCTTCATCCATTCGGGCACGTCACCACGCACGATCCGTTGTGCCAGGCCCTCGACGATGGCAGTCTTGCCGACGCCCGGCTCGCCGATCAGAACGGGGTTGTTCTTGGTCTTTCGGGACAGGATCCGGATGACCCGTCTGATCTCGCCGTCCCGGCCGATAACCGGGTCCAGCTTGCCCGACCGGGCCTGTGCCACCAGGTCCAATCCGTAGCGCTCGAGCGCCGCGTACAGACCCTCGGGCGAGTCGGTGGAGACGCGTTGGCTGCCCCGCAGCTGCCTGAGCACCTCAAGCATCCGGTGGCGCGTGATGTTGAACTCCATGAACAGGCGTCCGGCCGGCGTCTCCCGGCCCTCCGCGACGAAGGCCAGCGCCAGGTGCTCGACCGAGACGAACTCATCGGTCAGTGCGGCAGCCTCTTCACCCGCCGAAACCAGCAACTGCTGCAGCCTCCGGGCCAGGTAGCTGTCCCCTGCCTGGCCTGACACCCGCGGCAGCTTGCCGAGGGCTCGCTCCACGGCGGCCGCAAAGGCGCCCGGGTCGGCATTCAACCGGGTCAGCATGGTCGGCAGCAGGCCCTGGTCCTGTCGCAGCAAGGCGTCCAGCAGGTGCTCGCCGTCGACCTCGGCGTGTTTCGACTGCAACGCCAGTGCCTGCGCGTCCTGCAGGGCCGACTGGCATTTCTGAGTGAGTCTGCTCTGATCCATCACGAGCCTCGTGGACGGCTGTCAGCCGCGCCCTCTCAGCGGAAAGAGGTGGTGGTTGTGGGCGCACCTGGCGTGCTTCACCTCGTTTGCAAAGGGTGTGCCATAGGCGGATGGAGACCCGACGTGGTCCAATACGGCAGACTCCCAGCCGACAGATGTCATTATGACACGGAAAAGAGCCGCTGACGCGGCTCTTCGGTAGTGGAAATTTGTAATGGCGACGTTGCCGGAGGTGGCTTGATCAGATCGCGCGGGTCAGATCCTCGAACCCGGCCTCCGCCGCGTCCTTGATCAGGGTTGCGAACTCCTCCACCTGTTGCTCGGCTGCCAGGTCGGGATTGTTGCTGGTTCTACCGTATTGGCAGCAGATTCATATCGGCAGCGGATTTAGCGACTTTTCACCTTTTCGTGGGAAGGCAGAAAAAAGGAGGGAGCCAGGCTGGACACCCGGCTCCCTTCAGTGAACTGATAATCTGTTTACTTATTTCAGGTGATCTTCAACTGGAATAACATGATCGAGAACGCTACACCCTTGGACACGCCGGGCAAAAAGCCACCCCTGTTGACCAACCCGAAGTTCATCAATTCCAGCTGCACGTGCGGCAAGAAGAAGGGCCCGAAACCGAAACCGATTGCCGAGCTTGGTCCGCGGCCGCCCGCCGAAATACCGAACCGGGTCGGGAACCACGGGACCAGAGTGTATTCGACGCCTGCCGAAACTCTCGGCGTGGTCGGGATGCCGAACCCTTTGGGGAACGCATGGTCGTAGTTGCCAACGACGGTGAGCTTGGGAAGCAGCTGGTGCGCTCCACCCACCCGCAGCATGGCCGGAACCGAGCGTGAGAAGTTCTCCTCGCT
>CAYWBJ010000458.1:0-22857 GCA_964456165.1 uncultured Gemmatimonadaceae bacterium
GTGTCTGCTGTACCTCGTCAAAAAGAGGACATGGTTATAGAGCAAGGTCGCCGAAAGTGCCAAGGATACCTTCAGTATTCAGAACGCGGGGAGCCGCTCTCAAAAAATCCACGGCTGAAATCGGGGCCGATTTCCGTAGGCTTGAGAATAGTAATCTGGCAGAAGACCCAATAACTTACGCATTCACCCAAAACGGAGAAATAGTAATTATGAGAGGTAGATATACCCGGGTTTCCTCGGCCTTCTATTGTTTTTACCTGCTTGTACTTCAGTCTTGTTCAGATGTACCACCCGTAAAGGAGAAGCCAGCGACGACTATAAATACCATCAGGTGGTAAACTTTAATCTTGAAGGAATCACCCACGATGAGTTCATCGGGGTGGCGAACGAAGTAGCGCCGAATTTTGCTCCACTGTCCGGTCTCGTTGCAAAGGTGTGGCTATCGGATAAATCAAACAACACATACGGTGGTGTTTATTCCTGGAAAAGTCAGGGTGATTTGGCCACTTACAGAAGCGGCGAACTCTACGCCGGTGCGCTGGCCAATAACCCGCATTTTGTCAATTTATTTGACAAAGGATTTGATGTTTTGCAAGGACCCACTTCTGTAACCAGTAATTTGATGAATGGAACACCGACCTATATTCAGGTGATCAACTTCAACCTGAACGGCATCACTCATGATGATTTTATGGGTGTGGGAGATAAAGTGGCACCGAACTTTGCTGCCCTTCCCGGACTTATTTCCAAGGTATGGCTCTCCGATGAAACAAATAACACTTACGGTGGTATCTATTACTGGGAAAGCCAGGAAGCCTGCGAAACTTACCGCAATGGTGAACTTTATGCCGGCGCACTGACCAACAATCCTAGTTTTACCAATTTGTTTGATGAAGGATTCAGCGTTCTCGAAGGTCCCAGTAGAATCACACATATGAAATAACGTGCACAACGCCTTCACCCGCTCGAAATTCGCCGGGCAGACGGCGGTCAAGGAGATCCTTTGCTGGTGTTCGGGAAAATTAATTTTATTTTTCACCCGTAAAACCCATCGACCACAACGATTGGCCTCAACTCTCCTGAATTAACGGCAGAGGTAGCTGAGGCAAGCGGGCAACAGTCTGTCGGCGTTTTCAGATTTGCATTTCCGTCTGGATCGAGGTGGCGACTGAAACCCCTAGGAACGCAGTTTCTCGAAACATGGTCCGCGCGCCGAAGCCTCCTTTTATAGGCGGCCTTTCTCTCCAACCTTCGAATGACTCCACCCGTTCTTCATTTACGCCCCAATTTGCATCTGGACACGCTCTATGGCCGCTGCATGGCTTCCATAATGACGGGACAGAGGGCTTTGAAATTTCCCAATTGTTCTTTTACCTAAACGTTTTGGAAGGTATAAGCGAAATGAGTGATTTTGGCTGTTCTGAGTAAGCAAGATTGGGCTTTTTGGGAGGAGAATGGGTATGTGGTGGTGCACGACGCCGTGCCGCAAGAGAATCTCGATGCCACGGTTGATGCCATCTGGACTTTTTGGAGATCGACCGGGAGGATCGGGAGCAGTGGTACTTGCACAAGCCCTATACGCGCGAGAGTTACGGCTCTTCGCCCATTGCGGCGGGAGGGATTGTGGAAATTTACCAGCACCAGGCGTTGTGGGACAATCGGCAGCATCCCTGGGTCCATCAGGCCTTTTCCGAAATTTGGGGGAACGAGAAGTTGTGGGTGTCGGTGGACCGGGCGTGTATGAAGCCGCCGGTGCGGGAGGACAAGCCCGAGTACTCCAGCAAGGGGTTCGTCCACTGGGATGTGGACACGGCTGTCCATCCGGTCCCCTTTGGGGTGCAGGGCGTGTTGTACCTGACTGATACGGCGGAGGACCAAGGGGGTTCCAGTGCGTGCCGGGTTTTCACCGAACGTTCGACGAATGGGTCAAGACGCAGCCGGAGGGTCGCCATCCGCGCCGGCCCAATCTGCAGGGACTGGAGGTCACACCGATCGCGGGGCAGGCGGGGATCTGTTGATACGGCATCGGATGCTGTTACACGGCAGTGGCCCCAACCGATCCGACAAGCCGCGGATGGCGCAGTATCTCAACATGTCGCCGGCGGGAAACAGCAAAGAGAAGCGAAAGTCGGCGATCAAGGGTTGGCAGGAGCGGCGAGCGACACGCGGCTGGCCGGGAGACGACCGCGATTGGGAGCATAAATATCAGGAACCGCCGGTGTTGACCGAGTTGGGGCGCAAGCTGATCGGCGTGGATTCGTGGGGTTGAGAAGATGAAAAATTCAACCAAACTGGTAAGGCAGAACCCCACCCAGAACCTAGGATCACAAAACGATAATCGGTCTCGTAACCCCCCGTCTTCCTGGAGCCACCCGCCGGGGTCGAATCGGCAACCTACACATCACTAGTGAAGGTTGGCTTCACTAGTGAACATCGGCTTCGTTCACGATGGCAACGATGTTGGCTCGGATCAAGTCCGGCAATTGGTCCCATACCTTGATGACCATCGCAAGATCTTGGGGGATCTTGTACTCTCTCTGTACTCTTCTTGGGCGCAATGATGGTTGCCATCGAATAAATGACCACCGGCGTCTCCTGCACCTAGCACTTATCAACAGTGTGATCGGCGTCAGTAGTGCGGGCGCGGGGCACCACTTCCCCGCGCACCACGTCAAAGAAGTTTTCTAGGACATGGCTGCCATCCCGCGCCACTTCAGCGATCGTCAGCGACTCCATCGCCGCCCGGCACGACGCGGCCATGTCTGCGTATAGCCGCCTCAGGTGTTGAGCAGTCACTACCCGCACGGGGCAATGGGCCTGCTCCAAGCCTACAGGCGGCACCCCCCTCACGGGATGCTGATCTTCATCGTACAAGGCGGCATAGATGCTGTATACCGTGATACTGGACGCGGGCCGCCCCAGCATATAACCGCCATAGCGCCCCTGGCGTATACGCACGATCCCCGCCTTTTCCAACCGCGCCATACCGCGCCGTAGGACCATCGCACTCTGGCCGATCAATGCCGCCAGATCGCCCGCCGTGAATAGTTTTTCGTTACCGTTGCCGTTGTATTTCAGCCCCCCCGTCATCGACCACGACAGTTCCTGATCCTCGGTGCTGCGCCCCTCTCGCTCGGCAATACACGCTACTGCGTAGGTCATTCTGCTGAGTAGACTTTCGGCAGTTGTCAGAGTCATAACTATACCTTCTCAGGTGAGAGTCGAAAACCCTATGGCAATTGGCGTGCCAGGGCCGGATCCTAGCCGAACCGATTCAACGCATGTGGTTGTTCATAATTTACTTAGGGAATACTGGGCAGGGCGATCCGGTGGCCTGGCGGCGGTGTCGGGCCAACGGCAGTGCGCGGCGGGGCGTGGCCGCGCGCGACGGCGCGCGCAGGAGATCTGTGAATCAGCTGCTGGCCGAGTGTTCGATGCCGAGGCTTTTCATCCGGCCGCGCAGCATCGACCGGTCATTCCGAGGAGATGGGGGCACAGTAGAATAGGTTGAATGCCCGAATCGCGGACCGCCGTAACGTCCACAGCTATAATATTTTACATTTTCTAGTCACGTTTCAATAATCTCTTCCAGTCAGCAGACAACAGAACAAAACAGGGGACGGCGCCCGAAAGCTCCGTCCCCTACCGCGCTCTGTATCACTCGACCGCTTACGTCCCTGGGTCGGGCACCCGCTCCAAGCGGTTGCCGCCATATTACCTGTATGCATTGCGCACGATCAAGGAGGCTGGGTATCGTAGGGTTCCCAATCCCGATATACGATGCCCAGACCGGCACCTTGAAGATGCAGAAGACATCAGGCTCAGGATGAGCCTCTGCATCCGATAAGTGCTAGTATGCGCTTTCGCTGTATCTACGACGAGCCCTTCACCCGTAAGGCGATCGTACGACACTCTCCAAAACGACCCAGTCGGCGAGCTATTCCAATAGAAGAGCTAAGCAACAGGGGCAACGGCTGTTGACCAGATTTGACATTGGACAGAGAATTTCGGAACTGGAGGTCGGCAATCGAACCCCCCGGCCGCCACCTGGCGATGTTCCGTGATCAGAAGGAGATCGGAGTACCGGAGGCTAACGACGTGACGAATCGGTTGCGGGAGACGTTGGCGCTGCCAACAAAGCAGCTTCCGAATAGACCCATAGACCCAAGACAGGGAGGACCGGCAAACTAACGATTATCCTTCAACGACGAATCGCGGAGCTGGAAGATCAGTTCCAGAGCAAATTCGAGGCGGAGGTTAAGCGGCTGGTTCAGAAGCTTGCCCTGCGTCGGCCTCGCAGACATATCGGGACGTCTTCGACTGGGTGAATCGCCCAGACGCAAAACCTTGCCTGTCGATCCGGGATGCTCCTGAACTGCCAAAGCGAGTGACCGCCGCGGTAACAGAAATCATTCAGACAAAGCACGGGGTCCGGCTCAAAATGCATAACAAGATCGCAGCCATTGAACTGCTGAGGAGGCACCTGGGATTGTTCTAGGAACGCGAGGCAAGCCAGATCCCAACCACATCTGACGTGGCTGACAGGCTTCGGCAGGACCTGCAGCTGACGGGAGGGAGCGATGCGAAGAGATAGCCGAGGTCGAGTTGAGGACTCTGAAAAACGGGCCGCTTATTTTGCTTCGTTACTCAAGAGATTATGTAGCGATATTGGTCCACATCCTTCTGGAACTCCGGCCTTTGAAGAGGTCACGCAGATCGTCCACGCCGAGTTGCAAACAGCGTTGCCGTTAGTTTTTCGCGACCGCTATCTGGATTTCTGGCAGGTGTTGCCGCGTCCCCAGATCCTTTATCGCGGGAAGCCGGTTGCCGTGGAAGTAGCCGAAAACTGCGCTGGGACCTCTGCATCCGGTTTTACGGGTGTGATCGAGCGAGTCGGTGGGCCGGTGCCCTATCGAATTATCGACCTGTCCACTGGCGAGGCAGCGGCCTGTATTGCGCTAGGCGAGGATGTGCATGCCCAACGCGGCTATCTGATTGGCGACGAAGTGCTTTCGCTGCCGCGTTTTGTCGTCGGCCTTGGCGAAGTGCCCTTCGTCGATTTGATTGCTGAATCAAAGGGCGAAGTACAGGTGCGGCTGCAGGTGGTTTATGCGCCAGAGTTACCGACCTACAATGTCGTCGGCACCTTGCCGGGAGCGAGCGACGACGAGATCCTGATCATGGCTCATACCGACTCGGTCATTATGTCCGAGGGCGCCAATGATAATATGGCGACCGCGATAATCACCCTGATGCTAGCGCATGCCTTTTCCGCTACCAGGCCGCGCAAGACGCTGACCTTTGCGCTCACCGGCAGCGAAGAATACAGTCTGGCTGGGGCCCGACATTACGCGCGGCGGCGGCAAGTCGAGGGCAGTGCCGGACGCCTCCAATTTGTGGTCAATTCGGATTCGCTGACCTACGGCCCGAATCTGTGGACGACCACGCACGACGCTGAGTTGATGGATTTGGTCAAAAGCGTCCATGCCGACCTGGCGGTGGGATTCGAGCCGATTTATCAGCAAGCCGAATGCTGGATGAACGATGCCTCGTGCTTTAAGGGGATCAACCCGCGGATTCGCGGCCTCAATTTCAACAGCCGAGGTTTGCAGACGTTGGCGGCCAATCACACCCCTTTGGACGATGCGACAAATGTGCCGCACGACTGTGCCGAGTCAGCTTTTGTCGTATTACGCGAAGTAATAGAGCGACTGCAAGACATCTGATGGGGAATGTCGCTAATATGGATTTGAAAGAGGATTTGCCCACATTCAACGGAGTCTGGCGAAATTTCGATCCCCAAGCCGGACCGTGGGAGGAGGAGTTTCTCGCAGGACGGAGCAAGTGAGGAATCAGATATAAGCTTCAGCACCTTCATTGACAGCGCAAGGGTGCGGATCTATGGAATTTTTGCCGCTCTGGAACGTTCCGGAAAATTTCCGGCTTTGCTTCAAATTCCGAAAGACAAGAAGAAGTCCAGGCTCTTGCTTGCCCTCGTCACGTTGACTCCATCGAAGATTCGGCCACACACCTCGCATCTTAGCATGATGGCGCCTGGGCGGAGAGCAGTCGTGAGCATTTGGTAATCCATTATTAGTCCGGATTTTCGGTCTATTCACGACTCTCTTCTTTCGGATCCTCACTCCCCCGATTCGGGTCACTTGTTCCCGATTTGAATATCCATACCAGCAGATAATACTCCCTGCGCCGATAGTCAGATGAAGAAATTACCACCATCGTGAACTATCTATCTCATCAACCTTCTTGAATAAACAGCGATCGTTGGAATTTGTATAGCGATCGCGCAAAGTGCTACAACGCCCCACAGCCCCTGCATATCCCAATCATCTACTAACCTGCTCATTTTTAACCCTATTTAGTCAAGAAATAAATAAGGCTTTAAATGGGAAAAACCACCAGAACTCGGCACAACGAAGACCGAGGATTTCCGCTCACCGCACCGTCGCCAGCGGACCTGGACGCTGACATTTTGAATCCACCGCAGAACCCACATTGCGCAACCGCCGTATAGTCCTTACGTTCGGGGCGCTCGTAGCCCATTGGTTATGTGTCCTAGTACAGGTTCCGCGTCCAAGCCCAGCCTGATCATCGATCGCTACACCACTCATGCGGAATACACAAAGCAGAATACACAAAAAATGAAAACCGGCCGGTCAATTCGGACCGGCCGGTTCGCCGCCGGTTCGGCTGGCGAGGAAAAAAGCCAATCAACGCAACGAATCAGACCCGGATCCTCTTTTCTACTCGTGGTGAATTTCGCAGGACCCTGACCAATCGGGTCGAACAGTACTTCCGAGTTCGCAATCTCAGACCAACCGGCGATTGGCGGATGTACCTGAAAACTGCGACGATCCTGGCTCTGCTGCCGGTTCTCTACTTCCTACTGGTCTTCATCGCCGACTCCTTGCTCACCGCGGTGGTGGCCACATTCGCACTTTCACAGGCTTTCGTGCTCGTAGGCCTCAACATCATGCACGACGGCAACCACGGCAGTTATTCTGGCAGTCGCAAAATTAACCGAATCATGGGATTTGCTCTGGACCTGATTGGCGGTAGCAGCCTCGTCTGGCGCCACAAACACAACATCCTGCATCACACCTACACCAACATTCACGAGGTCGACGAAGACCTTCACACCTCGGGTTTCCTGCGGCTGAGCCCAAATCAGAGCAGACGCCCGTGGCACCGATTTCAGAATCTATACGCGTTCCTGCTCTACGGCTTCCTGACGGTCTCCTGGGTCACCATTACTGATTTTCGACGTTTCTTTTCTGGTCGGATCTTCAGCTACAAACTGCCGACGTCGCCCGCAAACTGGGCGTTGCTGGTTCTCTCCAAGGGGATCTATTTCGGCTACATGATTGTCCTGCCGCTGTTCTTCCATCCCCTTCCATACGTGATCATCGCCTTTCTCGGCATTCATTTTTTCCAGGGCGTGACCCTCTCCCTCGTTTTTCAACTGGCCCATGCGATGGAAAAAAATGATTTTCCGATACCGGATGCCGAGTCGAACACCGTCGGCAAGGAGTGGGCTGTGCACGAGGTCGAGACTACGGTAAACTTTGCGCTGTCCAACAGGTTTGCCACGTGGTATCTAGGCGGGCTGAATTTTCAGATCGAGCACCACCTCTTCCCCAAGGTCTGCCACGTCCACTATCCGGCGATCAGCAACATTGTCAAGGAAACCTGCGCCGAGTTTGCAGTCACCTACGTAGAATACCCCTCAATTTCTTCCGCTCTCGCCTCCCACTACCGCCACCTACGTCACCTCGGCAAACGCGAAGTCCGCCGCGGTGATGGCGAGTTGCCGATGCGGAATACGGTCAGTTGATTAACCTGTCGCTGCCCTACCGTTCCCGGTCCGGCAGCACGAATGTCTGAACCTTGCGGTGGACATCCAAGGCAGCGGTCCCAATTCCACGGCGTCGGAACACTTGAGGTGGTGGTGGTTGCCCTGAACGAACCGACCACGCCCACCCTTCCCTGAGCCCGGGCGGGATAGCCTTCGTCAGGTTCGTCGTTCTTGACGGCCTCATCGAGGTGCGGCGCGAGAGCCTCGATAAGGCGGCCCTCCAACGGGCATCGGATGAAGCGGTGCCCTTGGTGCTGGCTACCGCCGAGGCGATCTGGGTGCTCTGCTGCAGCGGCGTGCTGCTGCTCGCCGACGAGAATCTGATCAGCCGCATCGCCCTGCTGCTGATGCTGTGCACGGGCGTCGCCATATGCCTCATGCTGGCAACCCGCCGGGAGAGCAAGATCCCGGGACGGCAGACCATCGAGGCACGGGCGCGGCAGCAGCAGGAAGAGGCCTGCGAGGGCCGTGCTTCCAGGGTCGCCGTTTCTTGACACAAAACCTTACCCACGCCTATCTTACACGCGCTGTTCTGGAGCGCCCCTCTGGTCTCGACGGCAGCCTTCCAAACCCTGGCAACGTCGTCCCGAACCGGCCGCACAGGCCTTCTGTCGTTCTGCCAGGTCACGCATTCTCCAACGGATGGATCCAGCCCATTCTTTAGACGACATCGCCCGCGCCACGGCGCAGACCGCCAGCTTCGCCGAGGTCGTCAAGCGGCTGCGTCAGGGGGACAGCAGCATCCTGCTGCACGGTCTGCCTCCCACCCTGCTCGCGTTCCTCACCGCCCACGTGCAGCGATCCATCGCCGCACCCGTGCTGGCACTTGCGGCCGACGAGGACCGGGCCGAGCAGTGGCGCGACGACCTGCAGAGCATCGTCGGCGACGACATCGTCCGCTACTTCCCGGCTTGGGACGTGGATGTCTACGAGGGCCGTTCACCCGACGTCGAAATTACCGAGCTGCGGGTCGAAGCGGCCGCCCGGCTGCAGAGCGACGCGCCGACCATCGTCGTGGCCCCAGTCGCCGCCCTTTTAACCCCATTGATTCCGCCACACGCCCTAGAGCTGGCCACCTTGACCATCCGGGTCGAAGAGGAACATTCACTCGACGAGCTCGGCACCCATCTGAGCGACTGCGGCTTCGATCGTGTTCCCAGCATCGACGGGGTCGGCCAGTTCAGCATTCGCGGCGGCATTCTCGACGTCTACCCGTTCGGCGTGGAACACCCCCTGCGCGTCGAGTTCTTCGACGACGAAGTGGAATCTATTCGGACCTTCGACGTCGGCACCCAGCGCTCCCTGCAGCCCTGCACCGAGGCCCGCGTCCTGCCCGCCGGCGAGGTGCTGATGGACCGGGTGTTCCTCGACGAGTATTTGCAAACTCTGAATGCGGTTCGCGAAAGCGGCCAGTACGACCTGGCGGAACTGCTCGACCAGATCGAGCTGGGCACCTCCCAGGAGGGCATCGAGTCCTACATCAACCTGCTCTATGGCGGCAACGACGGCCTCTTCGATTACCTGGAGCGTCCGATTCTGGTCTGCGACGAGGGAGAAGATATCGAGCGGGAGCTGGAAAAGGCCTTCGAACGCCCGGCAAAGGAGTTCGCGCGGCGATCCAGGCGCAGCAGCCTGCCGGCCCCGGAAGTGCTCATGCGGGACCCGGGGTGGCTGCCGGCGCAGGTCGAGTCGCGCACCAGACTGCAGACCGCTCCGCTCGGCGAAGCAGCCGCGGCGGTGCACTTTGCCGCCCAGGCGCCCCCCGACTTCCAGGGGGAGCTGGCGCGTCTGCAGGTGGAGATCGACCGGCTGCACGAGTCCTCGTTCGCCATCCACATGCGCTGCGACACCCATGGTCAGAACGCCCGCCTACAGGAGCTTTTCGCCGACCGTCTAGATCAGCTCTCTTTCGGCCTGGGCTCGCTGCACCAGGGCTTCATCTTCCCCGAGGCGCGCCTCGCCCTGTTCAACGATCACGAGCTCTTCAGCCACCGGAAGCGGCGCTACCGCTACCGCCGGTTCCGGGCCGCGGCTTCGATCCCCGACTACGGCAACCTGCAGGGTGGCGACATCGTCGTCCACGGCGACCACGGTATCGGCCGCTACACCCGGATCGTGCGGCTCGAGATCGGCGGCCGCGACCACGACTGCATCGAGGTTCACTACCAGGGCAAGGACAAGGTTTTCGTCCCGGTCGAGCAACTCGACCGCCTGCGCAAGTACTCCGGCGCCGAGGGCGAAGTCCCCATTCTCTCCAAGCTCGGAGGCACCGCCTGGGAAAAGCTCAAGGAGCGCACCCGGGAGGAAATCTTCAAGATGGCCAGCGAGCTCATTCAACTCTACGCCGAGCGCAAGGCCCGGCCCGGGTTTAAGTTCTCGGCGGACGGCGACCTGCAGCGGCAGCTCGAGGTTGCCTTCCCCTTCCAAGAGACCCCCGACCAGTTGCGCACGATGGATGAGGTCAAGCTCGACATGGAGACCCCCCACGCCATGGACAGACTGGTCTGCGGCGACGTCGGTTACGGCAAGACCGAGATCGCCGTGCGGGCGGCCTTCAAGTCGGTCTGCGACAACAAGCAGGTCGCCGTCCTAGTGCCGACCACGATCCTCGCCGAGCAGCACTTCCACACGTTCGCAGAGCGCATGGATCACGCACCAGTGAAGGTGGAGGTCCTCAGCCGCTTCCGCACCACCCAGCAGCAGAAAGAGATCTTGTCGGGGATAAAAACCGGCAAGGTGGACGTGGTCATCGGCACCCACCGCCTGCTGTCCAAGGACGTTGTGTTCCGCGATCTCGGCCTGCTGGTGGTGGACGAAGAGCAGCGCTTCGGCGTCAAGCACAAGGAGAAGCTCAAGCAGTTCAAGCGCCTGGTGGACGTACTGACGCTGACGGCCACACCCATACCGCGCACCCTGCACATGTCGATGATGGGCGCACGGGACATGTCGGTGATCAACACGCCGCCGCAGGACCGGCTGCCGATCCACACCGAGATCCTCGCCTTCAGCGAGGAGCGCATCGCCGAGGCGATCCTGCGCGAGGTGGACCGCGGCGGGCAGGGCTACTTCGTCCACAATAGGGTGCAATCGATTTACCGCTTGCAGGAGTACCTCGCCGAGCTGCTGCCGCAGGTCCGTTTCGGCGTCGCCCACGGCCAGATGGGAGCCCGCGAACTCGAGAAGATCATGTTCGACTTCATGGAACGGAAGTACGACTGCCTGGTCTGTACAATGATTATCGAGTCGGGCATTGACATCCCCTCGGTCAACACGATCCTGGTCAATCGGGCCGACGCCCTCGGCCTCGGCCAACTCTACCAGATTCGCGGCCGCGTCGGCCGCTCGAACGAACGCGCCTACGCCTACCTGCTGGTGCCCAAGGGCAAGAAGCTGACGAAGAAGAGTCGCATGCGCCTGCGCGCGATCGAGGAGTTCGGCGACCTCGGCTCCGGCTTCAACATCGCCATGCGCGACATGGAGATCCGCGGCGCCGGCAATTTGCTGGGCGCCCAGCAGCACGGCTTCATCACCGCCGTCGGCTTCGACCTCTACTGTCGCCTCCTCGACGAGGCAATGCGCGAGCTCAAGGGCGAGGCGGTGGGCGAGAGCGCCGATCCGGACATCCGCATCTCGGTTTCGGCGTACATTCCCAACGATTACGTTCCGGACAATAACCAGAAAATGTCGTTCTACCAGCGCCTGGCCGACACCCAGCGCGTCGTTGACCTGCTGGCCATTCAGGAGGAGATGGTGGATCGCTTCGGCCGCCTGCCCGAGCCGGCGCAGGCGTTGATGCACTTGATGGAGATCAAGATCATGGCGCGCCAACTCGGCCTCGCCGCCGTGCATCTGGAAAAGTCCCGGCTGAGCCTGGTCTTCCCGGAGGAGCGGCAGGTCGCCCCGACCGACGTTCAGCGCCTGGTCGAGAAGAGCTCGGTGCAGCTCGAGTTCGCCCTCGGTCACCGCCTCTCGATCGGCGTCAACCTGCATGGCCGCGACGAGCAGGAGCGGCTGGAGCAATCCCGCGACGTGATGCAGGAGATCCTGTGAACGCGCCCGCCGTGGTCGCAGTGGCGGTGTTGCTGGCAGCCGGAGCGTGCGAGCATCCCGAGGGCCAGGGAGCGATCGCCGCCCGCGTCGGCGACGCTGTGCTAACCATGGAGGAGCTCGATTCGCAGCTGGACGAAGGCCTGCCAAGCGCTGTGGCGGCGGTCGAACGCCGGCGAATGGGCGAGGCCTGGATCGACGAGGAGCTGTTCTACCAGGAGGCCCTCACCCGCAATCTGGAGAGGAGTCCGCGGGTGCGCACCGCGTTGGAGGCTTCCCGCCGCAACCTGCTGATCGCCCATCTGCTCGACGCCGAGTTCGACGGCGCCGAGATCGAAGTCTCCGAGGCGGCAATCCAGGACCACTACGACAGCCACCGCGACGACTTTCTGCTCACGCGGCCGCAGGTCCGCGTGCGCCACATCCTGGTGGGAACGCGGCGCGATGCCAACGCCAGGCGCCAGGCACTCAACCGCGGCGCCTTGTTCGAAGAGGTAGCCCGCGCCCATTCCCGCGACCAGGAGAGCAAGTACGACGGCGGCGACCTGGGGTACTTCACCAGCCAGGATGATCCAGTGCTGTGGGAGGCCTGCGAAAGCCTTGAGCTCAACAGCATCTCCAAGCCGGTGCGCACCGAGTACGGCTACCACATCTTTCAGCTCCTCGACCGCCAGGAGGCCGGCACGGTGCGCGATCTCGACGAGCAGGTGCGCGCCGAGATCGTTGAGCAACTGGTGCGGGCCGAGCACCAGCGCCGGTTGGCTGCCTTCTCTCGGCGCCTCAAGGAAAGCAGTGCCTGGGAGATCGTCGACGCGATCCCGGAGGAGACCCCCTGATGCGGCTGCCACGAACCACGGTGCACCTGAGCTACGGCCTGTTGTCGATCCTGTTGCTGCTGCCGCTGGCGGCGCCGGCTTCTGTGGAGGCCCGGTCCCAGCTGATCGACCGCATAGTCGCCGTAGTCGACCAGGAGGTCGTTCTCTGGTCCGAACTCAACATGCGTCTGCAGGTCTTTCTGCAGGCCTCCGGATACACCTTCACACCGCCAGAGCAGGAACTCGACCGACTGCGCGAGCAGATGCTCGACGACATGATCGACGAGCAGGTGCTGATCCTCAAGGCCAAGCGCGACAGCCTAGATATCGATCACAGCCGGGTCGAAGAGTTGCTGGGTCAGGAAGTTAAGAAGATGAAGGAGGCCTCAGGCGACGATTACAAGGGCATGCTTGAGCGCATCGGCTTCACCGAGCGCCAGCTCAAGACCCATCTGCGCAAGACCATTCGCGACCAGTTGCTCATGGACCAGATGCAGCAGGTGATCGCCGCGCGGGTGAATGTGACCCGGCGCGACGTGGAGGCCTTTCGCCAGGTCCACACCGACACCCTGCCATCAACTTTTTACGTCAGCCTGATCTTCCGCAAGATCAAACCCGACACTTCCGCTGTCACCCAAGTGCTCGAGACTGTCGTTGCCGTCGAGGAGAAGCTCGGGGCCGGAGCCGACTTCGCCGAGCTCGCCCGGCAATACTCGGAAGATCCCGGCTCCCGGGAAGAGGGCGGGTACCTGGACTGCTTCCGCACCGGGGATTTCGTCCCAGAGTTCGAGCGCGCCGCTTTCGCGCTCAGGCCGGGAGAAGTGAGCGCCCCGGTGCGCACCGAGTATGGCTACCACCTCATCCTGCTGCACGAGAAGCGGGAGGACGAGCTCTGCGCCAGCCACATCCTGGTGCGCACCGGCACGGACGACTCCGACAAGGAACAGGTGCGGGCGGAGCTGGAGGGGTTGCGGGAGCAGGCCCTGGCCGGCGAGGACTTTGCCGCGCTGGCGCGCCAGCACTCGGAGGATCCCAGCGCCGAGCTGGGCGGCCTGTGGAACATCTACGACAAGAACGACATCCCGCCGTTTTTGCAGCCTCACCTCGGACCGCTCGAGCTCGGAGGCATCACCCAGCCCTTCCTCCTCGAGGACGGCGGCCGGCTGCTGAAGATCAACGACGACCAGGCAACCATAGAGAGGATGATCCGCGAGCGCCGTATACCCGTGGCCCTGCAGGCAGCCATCACCGAGTTCAAGCAGCAGATCCACCTCGACCGCCGTACCACCGACGCAGCGATCGAGGATGAGTAGGGCCGTGGCGCGACTCGACCTGTTCATCAAGCAGACCGGGCTGCTGAAGCAACGCAGCGAGGCCAAGCAGGCCTGCGACCAGGACTGCGTCTGCATCGACGGCGTCCCGGCCAAAGCATCGCGCGAAGTCAGCCCCGGCGAGGTGATCGCCATCGCCCTGCCCGGCCGCCGCATCGAGGCCGAGGTCCTGGAGGTCCCGGCCCGGCAGCCGGCCAGGAATCAGCGCCACCGCTACGTCCGAATTCTGCGACAGGAAGTCGCGGCAGAGGACGAGTATCTCACCTTCTGAGGATCCGTGTCGACCGCCTCCAGCCCTCCGTACGAGACCCTGGCCAACATCTACGATCACGTGATGCAACACGTGGACTACCGCAACTGGGCGATGTACATCAAGTCGATCCTCGCCCGCTTCGAGTCCCGTCCCCAGCGCGTGGTCGATCTGGCCTGTGGCACCGGCAACCTGACCTTCGAGCTGGCTCGGCTCGGCTACGACGTCGTCGGGATCGATCGATCGCCGGCGATGATCGCCGCGGCGCGCCAGAAGGCGGTGGCACCGCAGAGCACGGACGCCAGTGGCGCGGCACCAGCCTTTCTCGTCGGCGATCTGACTGCCCTTTCCGATATAGGCAGCCTTGAGCCGTTCGACACCGCCGTCTGCGCCTACGACAGCTTCAACTACCTGCTAACCACCACCGCCGTCCTGCGCGCCTGCGACCAGGTTTTTCGCATACTGCAGCCTGACAGTTTGTTTATCTTTGACGTGTGCACCGAACGCAACTCCCTGCGCTACTTTGACGACGTCCACGACGCCGGTGAGGGTCCCGGTTTCTCCTACAAGCGTCACAGCTATTACGACCGCACGAAAAACCTCCAGTACAACCATTTCGCCATTGAGCTGGCCGCCGTTGCTGACGTGCTCGAGGAGACGCACACACAGCACATCTACCCCTGGAGCGACCTGCAACTGATGTTGGAGACCTGTCCCTTCGAATTACTCGGCGCCTACAGCGGATTCACCTTCAACAAAGGCTCGGCCCGCTCCGACCGGGTGCACTTCGTCCTGAGGCGCCCGTAGACGACCCAAGGATCATCACCCTCCATGCCTCCATCCAGCGATACGTCGAGCACCGCTCCCCCGACCCAGGACCTGGCGGCTGCATGCAGCTTTCTCGACGGCGCCGACGAGTTCGTCCTCACTTCCCACATCAACACCGACGGCGACAGCATCGGCAGCTGCCTGGCCCTGCAACGCCTGCTCGTAAACGCCGGCAAGAAGGTGACGATCATCCTCAATGACATCTCCGACGCCTACGACTTCCTCGAAGGATGGGATGAGATCCAGGTAGCGGCCGAAGCCGCAACGACAGCCGCCGCTCACGCCGTAGTCCTCGACTGTCCCAATCTCGATCGCATCGGCAACGCGGCCCATCACCTCGGCGACGGCAGCCGGATTCTCAACATCGACCATCACAAGGACAACAAGATCTTCGGCGACGTGAATCTGGTTGCTCCAATGTTCAGCTCCACCTGCGAGGCGGTCTACCACGTTGCCCGCGGCGGCGAGATGACGATCGACGAGCAGACGGCCGCCGCGCTCTACATGGGCATCCTCTTCGACACCGGCGGCTTCCGTTTCTCCCTCACCGCGGCCGGAACCTTCGAAGCCGCCGCCGAGCTGGTGCGGCGGGGAGCCCGGCTCGACTACATCGCCGACCAGCTGTTTGGCAACAAGCAGTTCGAATCGGTGAAGTTGATCGGCCGCAGCGTCGACTCGCTGGAACTTCACTGCGACAACCAGGTGGCCACCCTGCTGCTGACCCACGCCGACATGCGCAACGGCGACGTCAGGGAGATCGTCAACTACGGCCTGCTGGTAAAGGGGGTCGAGGTAGCGCTGCTACTCAAGGAAGAGAACCCGGACTACTACAGCATCAGCCTGCGCTCCCGGGACCGGGTGGACGTGAGCCTGATCGCGGCGGAGTTCGGCGGCGGCGGCCACGCCAAGGCCTCCGGCTGTCGCATCCAGGGGACCGCCGACCAGGTCCGCCAGGCGCTGCTCGAAAAGGTCGGGAAGCACCTGTCCTGCGAGAGCTAAGCGTGAATCTGGTCACCCTGAAGGACTGGTCCGCCGAGGAAGTAGCCAAAGTGCTGGAGGTCAGCCTCGCCATGAAGGCTGACCCCGAGCGCTTCGACGGCACGATGCAGGGCAAGAATCTGGCCCTGCTCTTCCAGAAGACCTCGACCCGCACCCGCTACTCGAGCGAGATCGGCATGCTGCAGCTGGGCGGTCAGGCCGTTTACCTGGACTGGGACGTGACCAACTTCGGGCTCGCCGACCTGGGGGACGAGATCCAGGTGCTATCACTCTACTCGGACCTGATGCTCATCCGCCTGCTCAAGCACGCCGACGTCCTCAAGGCAACCTCGGCATCGCGGGTGCCGGTAATGAACGGCTGCTGCGACCGCTACCATCCGCTGCAGGGGCTGGCCGACATCATGACGATCAAGGAGACGGTCGGCCGTCTGGACGGGATCAGACTCACCTACGTGGGCGTCCGCAACAACGTCTGCAATTCCCTCGTCGCCGCCGGCGTCAAGGTCGGCATGCACGTCACCGCGGTTACGCCCGAGGTCAATCCGGCTGCTGTCGACGAGACCCTTTACGACGCGGCCCGGCGCGGCGGGCTCTTCGACGAGGAGGACGATCTAGGCGCCGCGCTGGCCCGCAGCGACGTGGTCTACACCGATACCTGGATCGACATGGAGTACTTCACCGACCCGAATTTCGCCGAGGAGAAAGAGCGCCGTCTCGCGCTGTTTCAACCCTACCAGCTCAACGCCGACACGCTGAGGAGCCACGAGGTCAGGATCATGCATTGCCTGCCGGCCCATCGGGGCTACGAGATCGACGGTGCCATCCTCAACGACCCCCGCTCAATCATCTTAGATCAGGCCGAGAACCGGCTGCACAGCCAGAAGGCGGTGATCCTCAAGCTGGCCGGCAAGCTGCTTTGAACCATGGCGGATGACGGCGTTTCCCGACCCTGGTACTGTCGGCTGGCGCTGGGCGCGGTGCTCCGGCGCCTCTTGGTGGGCGCCCTTCTGCCCCTCGCGCTCGCGCTGCCGGGTGGAGCTGAGGACGAGGAAAAGCCGGAGCTGACGGTCTTCCAGCCCACCAAGTACCGCATTTCCCAGGTCCATCTAAAACCTGGTCCGGCCGGCATCCAAGCCGCGGTGAGCCGGGGCCGTTACCGGGTAAACTTCGGTACCCGCGAAGGGGTGCGGCCGGGCAGCATCTTCGAAGTCTACCAGGAACACCTCCGCCTTGGCCTGGTCCGGGTCGAAAGAGTCTGGCGCGATACGTCCCACGTCCGCCTGATCCAACTCGAGCAGAAGCTCAACTCCTCGCCGGCGCCCTTTGGTACCCGCGGCCGGCTCCACCACCTCAAACCGAAGCTGGTCCTGCTGCAGACGATTCATTTCGATCAGGGCAAGCCCGATCTATCCATCGATATGCACGAGCGGCTGCGTTACCTGTCCCGCTTCGTCCGGGAGTTCCCCGACCACCCACTGATCATCGAGGGCCACAGCGACATCACAGGCGACGAGAAAAGGAACCGGGTGTTGTCCCGCCAGCGGGCCGAGCAGATCCGCCAGTATCTCCACGAAGTCCAGCGCCTGCCCATGGAGCAGATGCACCTTTGGTCTTTCGGCAGCGCCGAGCCGATCGCCACCAACGAGACGGACGAGGGGCGGGCACAAAATCGCCGTGTCGAGATCACGCTCCTGGATGCGCTTCCGGCAGCGCTGGCTTCCCCCGAAACACAGGCGTCTGCCGCGGAGGAAAAAAAGTAGGGGCAAGCGGAAGCCGCCACCCCTGGTTGTCAACTCATCTTGACCCGCCGGGGCCTCACTCCAGGCGGCTGTAAGTGCCGCTGCGGCCCCCCCGCTTCTCCATCAGCCGCACCTGGCCGATCACCATGCCCCGATCCACCGCCTTGCACATGTCGTAAATGGTGAGCAGCGCCACCGCCGCCGCCGTCATCGCCTCCATCTCCACACCTGTGCGATCCTTGACCCGGGCCCTAGTCTCGACCTCGATGCGATTCTCACCCACGGTGAACGCCACCTCCACCGCGCTCAGGTTGAGCGGATGACACAGCGGGATCAATTCGCCGGTGCGCTTGGCTGCCATGATGCCGGCAAGCTTCGCGACCTCGAGGACATTGCCCTTGGTCACCTGATTGCCGCGAATCAGCTGCACCGTCTCGGGCGCCATGCGGATCTCGCCGCGGACCTTCGCGTCGCGGTCGGTGGCCGCCTTGGCGCCGACGTCAACCATCTTCAGCTCTCCACCCTGGTCGACGTGCGTCAGTTTGGGGGCCGACACGGTCACCCTACATATTCTCGATGATGGCGCTGCCGAACGCGGAGCATTTCACTTCCGTAGCACCGTCCATGAGGCGGGCGAAGTCGTAGGTCACCACGCGGGACGAGATCGTCTTCTCCAGGCCGCCGATAATCAGGGCGGCGGCCTCGTCCCAGCCCAGGTGCCGCAACATCATCTCACCGGAGAGGATCACCGAGCCGGGGTTGACCTTGTCCTGGCCGGCATATTTGGGCGCGGTGCCGTGGGTGGCCTCGAAGATGGCGTGGCCGCTCTCGTAGTTGATGTTGCCACCCGGCGCGATGCCGATGCCGCCGACGCAGGCGGCCAGCGCGTCCGAAGTGTAGTCGCCGTTGAGGTTTAGGGTGGCTATCACCGAATACTCCGCAGGGCGGGTCAGGATCTGCTGCAGGAAGGCATCGGCGATTACGTCCTTGACGACGATCTCCGCACCGCCGTCGGCGACGATGCGGGTCCAGGGGCCACCGTCGATCTCCTCGCCCCCGTATTCGCTGCGGGCCAGCTCGTAGCCCCAGTCACGGAAGGCACCCTCGGTGAACTTCATGATGTTGCCCTTGTGGACCAGGGTGACACTGTCGCGCTGGTGAGCGATGGCGTATTCGATGGCGCCCCGCACCAGGCGATCGGTCCCCTCCTGGGATACCGGCTTGATCCCCAGCCCAGCCGTGTCTGGAAAGCGGATCTTGTCGAAGCGGTCTCCGAAGTGCTCCTGCAGCAGCGTTTTGAAGCGGGCGTTGTCGTCGGTGCCGTTCTCGAACTCGATGCCGGCGTAGATGTCTTCGGTGTTCTCGCGGAAGATTACCATGTCGACCAGCTCCGGCTGCCGCACCGGGGAGGGCACACCGCTGAAATAGCGCACCGGGCGCAGGCAGACGTAGAGGTCGAGGATCTGGCGCAGTGCCACATTGAGGCTGCGGATGCCACCCCCGACCGGGGTGGTCAGCGGCCCCTTGATCCCGACCAGGTAGTCGCGGAAGGCGTCGACCGTGGCGTCCGGCAGCCAGTTGTCCAGCTTGGAGAAGGACTTCTCGCCGGCCAGGACCTCCATCCAGGCGATGCCGCGGGCACCACCGTAGGCCTTCTCTATCGCCGCGTCCAGAACCCGCTGGGAGGCTGCCCAGATGTCGGGGCCAGTTCCGTCCCCCTCGATGAAGGGGATGATTGGCCACTCGGGCACCTCGAGACGACCGTCGCGCAGGGTGATCTTGTCACCGGAATCGGGGATGGTAGGTTGCCAGTCCGGCATGAGTTCTCCTCGAGTGTCGATGGCTCAGGGTCGGGTGCTGCAGGCTGCAAGAATATGGGAACCGCCTTGCTCCGGCAAACTCAGGCCCCGGTCTCCGACTCGAGCGCGGCCCACGAGACGAGCTCCAGCTCCAGCTCGAAGACCGCGGCGAAGTGCCGGGTAACCCTGGGTGCCAGCTGCCACACGGTCGGCGGTTCCTCGACGAGTTCGGCGATGGCCGTCACCTCCTCGCCGCTCAGACCGCAGGGAACGATGCCGCGGAAGTGCGCCAGGTTGGGCGCGACGTTGATCGCGAAGCCGTGCATCGTCACCCATTGGCTCACGTGTATGCCTATGGCCGCGACCTTTCTCCCCCCGGTCCATACCCCCGTCAGACCCGGCCGGATGCCGGCCTCGATGCCCAGTCCCGCCAGGGTGCGGATCAGCACCTGCTCCAGATTGCGCATGTAATTATGCACATCGCGCCCCCGGGGTCGCAGATCGACGATGGGGTACCCGACCAACTGTCCCGGGCCGTGATACGTGGCGCTGCCGCCCCGCTCGACCTCGTGCAGCTCGATCCCAGCGCGCGCGTAGCTGCGGGCGTCGCCGTGCAGATGCTCGGGTCGCGTCCCCCGGCCGCAGGTGTAAGTCGCCGGGTGCTCCGTGAGCAGCAGGAGATCGGGCAGGAGACCGGCACGGCGGCGCTGACGCAGCAGCCGCTGCCGATCCGTGGCCTCGGCATAACCGCACACCCCCAGGTGACAGACATAACCCAATCCACTCTGCGGGCCGGGACCGCCCTCCATGTCCGGGGCCAAGGGGTGCTGTCTACCCAATCAATACCTGTTGCGCACGAAAAAAACCCTGCGTATATTAGCGGTTCGGCATGCTTTTCTGGCACTCTGCCAGACAGAGTGCCAAGCCTTACTCCCAAGGCGCTGAATCCAGCAAGAACCTTTCACCTCAACCCCAATATCACCATTTAGTTAGGAGGATTCCCCAGATGGCAGCCAAGCAACTCACCTTTGACCTCTCGGCCCGTGACGCCCTCCTTCGTGGCGTCGACCAGCTGGCCGATACCGTCAAGGTAACCCTGGGTCCACAGGGCCGCAACGTGGTTCTCGACAAGAAATTCGGGTCACCGACCGTTACCAAGGACGGCGTCACCGGCGCCAAGGAAGTCGAGCTCAAGGATGCGTACGAGAACATGGGCGCCCAGATGGTTAAGGAGGTTGCCTCCAAGACCTCCGACGTGGCCGGTGACGGCACCACCACCGCAACCGTCTTCGCCCAGACCATTTTCCGCGAGGGTCTCAAAAACGTCACCGCCGGCGCCAACCCGATGGACGTGAAGCGCGGCATCGACAAGGCCGTCGCCGTCGTCGTCGACGACATCCGCAAGCGCAGCACCGAGGTCAAGGGCCGCGAGGAGATTGCCCAGGTCGGCACCATCTCGGCCAACAACGACGCCGCCATCGGCGAGCTGATCGCCGACGCCATGGAAAAAGTCGGCAAGGACGGCGTGATCACGGTCGAGGAGGCCAAGAGCACCGACACCGCCCTCGACGTGGTCGAGGGCATGCAGTTCGACCGTGGCTACCTCTCGCCCTACTTCGTCACCGACCAGGAGAGTATGGAGGCAGTGCTTGAAGACGCCTACCTGCTGATTCACGACAAGAAGATCTCGGCCATGCGCGACCTGGTTCCCGTGCTCGAGAAGGTCGCCCAGCTCGGCAAACCCTTGCTGATCATCGGCGAGGACGTCGAAGGCGAGGCGCTGGCCACGCTGGTGGTCAACAAGTTGCGCGGCACCATCCGCGTCGCTGCCGCCAAAGCCCCCGGTTTCGGCGATCGCCGTACGGCCATGCTCGAGGATATCGCCATCCTCACTGGCGGCCGCGTGATCTCCGAGGATGCCGGTCTCAAGCTCGAGAACACCACGCTAGAGGACTTGGGTCAGGCCAAGCGCGTGGTCATGGACAAGGACAACACGACCCTGATCGAAGGAGCCGGCCAGGCCGGTGACATCCAGGGCCGCGTCGGTCAGATCCGCCGCCAGATCGACGAGACCACCTCCGACTACGATGGCGAGAAGCTGCAGGAGCGGCTGGCCAAGCTGGCCGGCGGCGTGGCCGTGATCAACGTCGGCGCCGCCACCGAGACCGAGATGAAAGAGAAGACGGCCCGCGTCGAGGATGCCCTGCACGCCACTCGCGCCGCCGTGGAGGAGGGCATCGTCCCGGGCGGCGGTGTTTCCTTCCTGCGGGCCCAGAGTGCAGTTGACGGGCTGTCGCTGGAAGGTGACGAGGCTGTCGGCATTGGCATCATCAACCGCGCCCTCGAAGAGCCCCTCCGCCAGATTGCGGCCAACGCCGGGATCGAGGGGGCCATCGTCGCCCGCAAGGTGAGCGAGAGCGAAGGTGCCACCGGCTGCAACGCCCTGACTGAGACCTACGAAGATCTGGTAGCCGCCGGCGTCGTCGATCCAGCCAAGGTTGCCCGCACCGCGCTTGAGAACGGCGCCAGCATCGCCAGCCTGCTGCTGACGACCGAGGCGCTGGTCGCCGAAATCCCCGAGGACAAGCCGCCAATGCCGGCCGGTGGTCCTCCGGGAGGCGACATGTACGGCGGCATGGGCGGCGGCATGGGCATGTAAATTGCCCGCTCCGGCGCAACGAGAAAGGCTCCCCCGCCCGAGGGCAGGGGAGCCTTTTTTCTGTTGCGAGCCTCAGCCCATCGCCGGCCTCTGAAAGCCTCATTCCGGCCGCAACAGCGCCCCCTCCTCGACCACCAACCGGCGGGTCTGGATCTGTCCGACGAAGACGCTGCCCGCCAGCAGACAGCCGCGGCCGCTGGCTTTCACGGCTCCGATCACGCGACCGCTGCATCGTGGCGTCGGATCGCTCCGTGCCTTCCGAGCCATCGACGAGGCCCTGGTCGGTAGCCAACCACTCGACTTCAAGCGCGTGCCGTGAACCTAGATGCCGTGCCTCAGCTTGAGCACGCCCATGAAAGCAGTCCCCTCACCAACCACCGTCTGCTCCTGCGTCGAGCTTCTGGGCACGGTCCTACATCCACAACCGGTATGTCAGCGGGTCACGGTACTCGCCATTCTCGCGAACGGCGAAGAACAGGGCTGGGCCGGGTGCCTCCCCGGAGTAGCCGGACAGGGC
>CAYWBJ010000459.1:0-2541 GCA_964456165.1 uncultured Gemmatimonadaceae bacterium
TCTCCGGCTCAGAACCCCCTGGTCTTGTCGACCAGGCAGAGTAGCGGCTCGCCCGCCAGCAGCCGCCGCAGGTTGTCGCAGACCAGTTCGACGTTGCGCCGGTCACGCAGCGGCGACGCCCCCGCCGTGTGCGGCGTGATAACCACGTTCGACAACCCCCACAAGGGGTGATCCACAGGCAGCGGCTCGACCGGCGTCACGTCGAGGCCGGCACCGCCGAGCACTCCTCCGCTCAAAGCAGCCAGCAGCGCCGCCTCGTCGACGATGCGCCCCCGCGTCACGTTGAGCAGCAGGGCATGCTCCTGCATAGCGGCAAAGGCGTCAGCGGCGAAGAGGCCATCTGTATCCAGCGTCAACGGCGCGCAGATCGCCACGACATCCGCCGCGCCCAGCAGGTCCCGAAATCCCTCCATCCTCGCACAGCACTCAACCGTGTCCGGCACCGCCACCGCGACTGGATCCACCGCCCTGATCCGCATCCCGAACGCCGCCGCCCGCCGTGCCAGCGCCCGCCCGGTCCCCCCCAGTCCAACGATCCCCATCATCCGCCCGGTCAGCTCCCAGGACGAATCCCGGATCGGCCACTTCTCCTCCCAGTCGCCCGCCCGCACCGACCGCGCAATCCCCCGCGTCAACGCCAGCAGCAACCCCATGGCATGCTCCGCCAGATGCTCCCCCACATGCCCCTTCGCCGAAGTCAGCATCACCTCACTCTCCACCAATCCTCCAAACAAGACACCATCCACCCCAGCTCCCCCACTGTGCATCCATTTAACCCGCGGAGCCCGCGAAAATTCCTCTTCCGACAAAACCCCAACCACCCCCTCGATCTCCGGCAATACCCCAGCCAACTCCCCTTCATCACGGGGGATGACTACCTCCACCTCTGCCGACACCTCGCGAATCAGATCAATCAACGCTTTATCCAATTGGTCTTTCACTAGCAGTTTCATCTCTTCATCTCTCCCGGGAAGGGGGGATCAGACGCCGCTCCGACGATCGGAGAGGGGGGATGGGCGCCCCTACCCACCTCGCACAGCGTAGACTATATAGCGTTCTTCAGTCCTGCACCGACAAACAAACCCACAACTCACAGACAATCACCACACCGTGTCCACCAACTACCTGCTCATAGACTTCGGAACCACCAGCACGAAATCCGCCCAGGTCGACCTGTCTACAGGACACTTCACCAATCTCCAACGCCACCCCGCCATCCCTCCCGATCCCACCACCCCCACCACGCACCACGAAATTCCCCTCGAAACCATCTACAGCCGCTTCGACCAGATCTGCCGAACCCAGTGGGACCACACCTCCTATTCCGGCATTCTGCTCTGCAGCGAGATGCACGGTTTCACGGTCCTCTCGAAGCAGGGCCTTCCCCTGTCCCCCTACGTATCCTGGCTCGACGCGCGCTCCTTGGACCCAGTGGACGGCACGAGCATCTACGACGTGCTGGTGGAAAAGCTGGGGCCGCGATTCAAGGCGATCACCGGCATGAAGCCGCGATCCGGATTCCCGCTCATGAACCTCGCGCACCTGGCGCACCAGCGGGAAGATCTGGGCGAATCGGGCTTCATCCTGTCCCTGCCGGGTTGGCTGGCGGTGGCTGCCGAGCGCGCGCGGGGCGTCGACTTCGCCGGCCCGCCTCCGGAACATCCGACGCTGCTCGCCGGCATGGCCCTGTACGACGTGGAGGCCGCCATCGCCGCACCGGAGCTGGCCGACGCGGTTGAGTCGCTCTCGGGCTTCAGGCCGGAGCTCGGCCGCGTCGGCAGTTCTTCGACGATCGCCGGACACTGGCAGAGCCCGACCGCCACCGTGCCGATCTACGCCGGCGTCGGCGACCATCAGTGCTCCGTTCTCGGCGCCGCGGTGGCGCCGCACGCCATGGCCAACCTCAACCTCGGCACCGGCTCCCAGGTCGGAGTGATCGATCGGCGGCCAGCCGATCCCGACGTCGAGACCCGACCCTACTTCGACGGCAGCCGGCTCTACGCCATCACCCATATCCCCGCGGGTCGAGCCCTTGCCGAATACGTCGGCTTCCTCGCCACAGTCTCCGACCGACCGGCCGATGAGTTCTGGGAGCGGCTAGCCAGCCTCGACGCGGCCACCTGTGCCAGGGCGAGCCTGACCTTCGACCTGAGCATCTTCGAGGGCGCACGACACTTCATCGGCGGCGGCTCCATCGCCGGGATCGTCGAGGGCTCGCTCACTCCCGACAACTATCTCGCCTCGCTGCTGCGCTCTTTCGTAGGGCAGTACGTCGAGGCCCTGACCATCGCTGCCGGCGACCAACGCCTCGATCGCTGCGTCCTGAGCGGGGGCATCGCCCGCAACCTGCCCCACATCGCCGACCTGCTCTCCACCCGCTGTCGCGAATCCGGCCTGGCGCTGGAGGTTGCGCCGGCCGCGGCGCTGGACGAGTCTCTGCTCGGACTTCGGTCGCTGGCGCTCATCGCCGCCGGCGCCGCCGCGACGTACCGCGAAGCGCAGAAGCGCTTCGGCCGCGACGCCGTCGTCGCTGGAGGATAA
>CAYWBJ010000460.1:0-1521 GCA_964456165.1 uncultured Gemmatimonadaceae bacterium
GCTCCGGGGTGCATGAATTCGGTAACATGGACCACGCCATCGGCGCCTGCGGCACTCTCCTCCCGGATCCGCGCGAAACGGGCGGCACGGGTCTTCAGGTCCGCGACCCGGATCACGTCGTCGTAGACCATAGCATTGGCAACGTACTTGGCACAGGACACCGACAACGCGAAGCGGCGGTGCTCACCGCCATGCGCAGAGTCGCGGCGAACCACATCTTCCAGCCGGTCCATATACTCGCCCGCATAAGCCGCATCCTGGAAATCGGCGACCTTTCGGCAGCCCGCCCCGGCAGTTTCGCGTACCGCCGGCGGCAGTTTCGCCAGTCGCTGCTCTAACTGCTCCCAGACCCGTACCTGGGATGCTGGACCGGTCACCGTGTACTGCCGGGCGGGCCTGACCGCTGCCGCGTTGTCTTCAGCGGTCTCCTCGGTGACTGCCCTGAAAGCCCCATCAAATGCCCGCAGGCTGGGTTCTACGCCCCGGCCAGAGGCCCGCACCGTGGCCTCGTAGCTCTCGCGGGAAAACGGCAGGGCCGCAGATGCTGCCAGTGCGCCGAACAGACTTGCCGACACCACGCTGCCGGCATCAACTGCGATCTGCTCCATGTCCAGCGCGATGTAACGTTTGGCTACGGTGCGGCCGGCGGCCAGCACCGGCGCGGGGTCCGCGATGCCGTTACCTGGAACAGTCTTCTCGGACATCGCAAGCATCCGGTGGGTGGAAGTGATCAGGGTGGTGTCGGCGCCCACCAGTCCGCGTATCATCGCCCGCCCCGACTCCATCAGTTCGGCAGCAATCAGAATATCGACATCACCGGCCGAAGGCGCCAGCGCAAAGACCGGTGCGCGGCCGGTGTCTTCGGCCATTTCAACATAATAGATAGTGGCGCCGGTCCGCTGGGCAACGCCGGCGATGGAGGTCGCCTGCGCCCGATAGCCGTTACGTTCGGCAACGTCGACGATCCAGTTCGAAAGGACGCCGCCCCCTTGGCCGCCGACCGCAAACACGGCGAGTTTGATGATGGCAGGGGTGCTGTCCACGATAGTCGACCGTCAGGCGGGATCGAACCCCAGCACTCGCCGCGCACGCCGCCGTTGGAGCAGCGTAATGAACCCTGCGGCCAGTCGCTGGCGCAGGCGTTCCAGCCAGCCCGGGTTATGCACCACGTCGATGCGGTAAAACGAAGGACACAGCACGGCTGCTTCGGCGACCTCACCGCAGTTTCCGCAGCCCACACAGGTCTGATCGATATGCGCCACCGGGGCGTCGCGCAACGGGTCATCGAGGGTCTTCAGTGACAGCGACGGGCAGCCGGACAGCCGGATACAGGCGTGATCACCGGTGCAGATGTCTTCATCAACTCCAAAACGCGGTTTGATCACACGTTCACCGTCGGCAATCGCCTTGCTCGCCAGTGGCTTTTCGCGGCGCTGCCGGTTGAGCATGCACTCCGACGAGGCGACGATCACCTTCGGTCCCTGGTGTTCGGCACTCAAGGCTTCTTTGAAGGTGTCGCGG
>CAYWBJ010000461.1:0-3421 GCA_964456165.1 uncultured Gemmatimonadaceae bacterium
GCAGCGCCAAAATGCAGCAGACCGCCCAAGTCCTGCGGGCGGCGCTCGACCGCGACGCCGCCGGCTACCAGACCGCTCTCGATCGGCTCCATCCCGGCAGGGGGCCCCGGGGGCAGCTGCTATCGACGATCTTCCTCAGCAAGGCGGCACGCCGCATCAACGACCTCAAGGCCCCCGACTTCGACCGCATGCCAGCGGCGGCAAAGAACGCTGCCACCAGCGTCCATCCGATGACGCTGCAGTGGGGCAGACCCATCGCCGCCGAGTTCACTGCCGCGGCAGCGGCGGAGCTGTGGTCGCGGTATTCCTGGATGGATGCGGCGCTCCAGGCGGAGGAAGAGCAGGCGCTGCCCGGCTTCCAGGGACGGCCGACCCGCCACCGGCAGCAGGAAATCCCACCGGAGATCAGCCTGGAGGAATTCTTCAGCCGCTGGTGAGGCGCTCAGGCGCCTCGATGCGGTCGAGCAAGGCCGCGGTGTGGACCACGTCCCGCAGGTCGGTGCTGGGCTGCCGATTCGTGAGGATGCAGTCGATGAAGTGCCGGTGCATGGCCAGTTGTCCGTCGTAGTGTCGCACCTGCTCCTCCTCAACGCCGGCGAGGTCCCAGCCGTCCAGCACCTGCTTGTCCCCCTCCTCGTGCAGCTCGAGCGCCTCCGGGATCCGCGCGTAACACCCAACCCCGATGCCGTGTACCTCGAACCCGAGAACACGGCCCCCCGAAGCCCGGTGGCCGACCAGACAGCCGGTGGCGCCGTTGTCGAAGCGCATCAGGGCGGTGTAGTGATCGAGGTCCCGACCGCCGCGCAGCGCATCCCGGTAGGCGGTCACCTCCACGGCCTCTCCTCCGGCCATGAAGCGCACCAGGTCGACGACGTGGCACAGATCATTCCACAGCGTGGTCGTCAGGGGGTTGTCATCGGGCGCCCGCTTGTTGAAGGTGCCGAGCGCCAGGGTGGTGCCGCCGCGGTCACGCACGCGGCGCAGAGCCGCCTGCGTGACCGCCGAGAACCTCCGCTGCAGACCGACCATCGCCCAGCGGTTGGCCGCTTCCGCTGCCGCCAACAGCTGCCGGGTCTCCCCGCTGTCGCGCCCAGGCGGCTTCTCGATCATGATGTGGTGCCCGGAGCGCAGGCAATCCAGGGCGGGTTCCAGTACGTAGCCTTCGCCCATGATGCAGTAGACCAAGTCCAGCTCTTCGCGCTCGAGCATTTGCTGGTGGGAGGTGTAGACGTTGGCGACGCCCTGCTCGGCGGCCGTTCGCTGGCCCAGCTCCTCGTCCAGCTCACAGACCGCCACGAGCTTTACCTGGTCGAGCAGGGAGATCAGCGGGTAGTGGCCGCTGCGGGCCCGGGGGCCTGCTCCGATGAAGCCGGCCCGGAGCTCCGACAACCGCCGCGGTTGCCGCGCCATCAGCTGCGGCGCCAGCGACTGGGGTTGATGCCGGGCGCCTCGGACGACATGTCCGGCGGCTTGTTGGCGCCGTCGGGCATCCAATGCCGGGTGTTGCGGTTGCCAAAGAATGGTCTGACGTGCTCGGGGAGCTTCGCCAGCTCGGCCGGATCCCATTCCTCGACCTCGCCCTGGGGACCGGCCCAGGCCGGCCGGTAGGCGACGGCCAGCATGTTCCGGTCCCGGTCGCCGACGTTGGGGAAATTGCCGTGGAAGACCTTGTGGTTGATCAGGACCGCCGAGCCGGCGCGGCAGGTGACCATGACTTCCTCGGGATGTGACTCGAAGCGCTTATACGGGTTGCCGTCGGCGTGCAGCGAGAGATGGGATCCGGGGATCACCCGGAACGGAGCAACATCGGGCGTCAGGTCGTCGAGATAGTAGAGCACCCTCACCATGGCCGGGGCGCTGCCCTCGAAGCCGAAGATCTTGGAGCCATAGGGTTGCCCGTCGGTGTGCAGGCTGATGCCCGGGTGACCGGGCTCGGAGCGGGCATATCCGTAGTGCAGCATCAGGATCTCGTCGCCGAACAGCTCGACGAGGAAGGCGATCGCCGGGGGGTGGGCGATGAGCTCGGTCAGGATCCCGCCCTTGAACTCCAGGTGGCCGTGGCCCCGCTGGCGGTCACTGTAGTCGACCGCCTTCGTCTCCAGTCTGTAGACCTCCGTGCGCAGCTGCTCCACCAGGCCCTGGTCGAGTAGATCGGGCAGAACCAGGTAGCCCTCTACCTCGATCATGCGGATGCGCTCGCCGAGCGACAATCCCGACCAGTCGCGATCGTCGATCATGGGTGCGGACGTGGCTGTCATGTTTCCGTCTCCATCGGTGGTGGTTCGGATGCCGATACCTCCTCTGCGGCGTCCTGCAACCTCCGCATCTCGAGCACCGGCGTTTGCCGGAGCTCGACATCCTCGTAGCGGATGGCCTCGTCCTCGGCGACGTCGCGCAGCAACACCGCGCCCTGCGTCAGCCCCAGGGGGACGAGCCCTTCGCAACGCACCACGGACGCCTTCTCGATCATGCCGTACACGCAGTAGCCCCCTTCCCCGTCCAGGACGGTGCCTGCAACGAGCGGCTTCTTGGCGCTGGCGATCACGTCGGCGTACTGGCCCACCGGCGTGCCACAAGTCTCACCGTGCAGCACCATGCGGGCGACCGTGATCGGCATCTCGTGCCCGCACCAGTGCTGCGGTCGCCAGATCATCGTGTAGCCGCTGCGCGCCCCAATGTACTGCCCGATGATCGGTCCGTACGAGCCGAGGGACTCGACGATGAAAGGCACCTGCCCGTCGACGACACAGTAGAGTCCGCCCCTTAAACCCCGCTCGACTTCCACCTCGGATTCGTCGATGGAGCTGACCGCCTCCACTACCCCTTCCTGCCCGAGCACGCCGCCCTGACCGCGAGTGCAGAGCGTGTCGGGGATATCGCGGTAGTCGGCGGCCGGGAAATGCATGCCGCGGACGTCCGGCACCAGGCCGGTCATGTTGGCCAGTGCGGTCATCTCGATGTTGTGTTTGGTGCCGTCGAGGAAGGAGCCGAACATCTGGGCATTATAGTCGCTGCCGGTGAAGCCGTAGGTGCCGGCGACGTCGTCAGGGTTGCACTTGCGGAAGGCGGTGCGATAGCGCGTCCCCTTGCCGGCGGCGACAACGCGGAAGCCCAACGCCCTGGCCCAGTCCCACAGCTCGAAGGCCAGTGCCGGCTCGT
Organism: uncultured Gemmatimonadaceae bacterium; assembly: GCA_964456165.1. Classification (GTDB taxonomy): domain Bacteria; phylum Latescibacterota; class UBA2968; order UBA8231; family UBA8231; genus CAYWBJ01. The sequence goes on from CAYWBJ010000461.1 coordinate 3,160, forward strand.
CGCCGTACGCCGCACTGTAGAGGACACCGGCGCGATCGGCCAGAGCCCGCAGGTGGTTCCCCACCACCACGTCCGCCTCGACCGTCACCATGACCACGTGTTTGCCCTGGGCGCTGGCCGCCCGGGCATGGTCGGCACCCACCTCCACGTTGCCAGTGGCCTCGATGACGACGTCTACCCGACTCGCCATCAGCGCCGCGGCGCTGGTCGTAACTGCCGGCCGACCGGCGGCGATGGCGGCGTCGATCTGCGCTGAATTCTC
>CAYWBJ010000462.1:0-3137 GCA_964456165.1 uncultured Gemmatimonadaceae bacterium
CGACCGCGTGAGTCGGCATGGTCCAGTGCTGCCAGTGTTCAGCACCCTCGACACTGATGGCGGTCTCGCTGACGCGCGCGCCGCGCGTCTCCACCTGCGCCGGGGCCGGCGTCGAAGCCAGCAGCAGAGCCACTGCGGCAGCCAGCATGATCGTGCCGCGCTCCAGATTTCTCGTCGATCGACTCATGGGGTGCCCCATCCTATCTGCTCAGCCGTCAGCCGCGTGCAGCAGCGTGTCCGGCAGCGCCTTCCTGAGTGCGTCCTCGTGCACGACCACCTGCTCGCGGAACTTGTCGCGCAGCCGCTCGATCAGCTCCCGCGTCGCCTCCGCCTCACGCTCCCGCCGCAGCAACTGACCGGCCCGCCTGCCCACCTGTTCGAACGGCTGCACCTGCTCCGGCTGGCGCGCGATTACCCGGAACACCGAATAGCCGTGTTCCACCTCCACCGGCCCGGTCCACTCGCCCGCCGCCGCCTCGACGGCTTCTACCAGCCTGGGGTAGACGTTGCGGTCCTGCGGGTGGAAGTGGTACACGCCCGCGGTGCGCTCGGCGTCGGGACGCCTGCTCAGCGGTAGCTGTTCGGCGAACGCCGAGCCGGCGTCGAGCTGTTTCCTGACCTCTTCAGCCTCAGCCAGGGTCGGCAGCAGAATCTCTTCGACCGTGCTCGACGGTTCCAGGCGGAACATGGCCGGGTGCTCTTCATAATAGCCCCGCGCGTCTTCCTCGGATATCTCGATCTTCACCAATTCCCGTTCCCGCAGGCGGTCAGCCAGGGCCGTCTTCCGGGTCCGCGTATGCAACTCGAGGATCTCCGGACGCTGGTCCAGTTCGGCCTCCCGCGCCGCACGCAGCATCAGATAGGGTCTGAGCACCGTCCCGTTGAGGGCATGGGCAGCCTCGGCGCTGTCGGTGAAGGCCCGGCGCAGATTCAGCTTGCGCAGCACCGCATCCGCTTCGGAGACACTGATTTCCCCCTGGTCGTGCCGGTATAGGGCGGTCGCGCTCAGGGCGACCGCTTCCAGACTGCGGCGGCGGTAGGCACTGATGATCTCCTCCACCCCGTCGCTCAGCAGCTCGATCCCGTACGCCGCCCGCAGCCGCTCAAGATGTTGCCGCTCCGCCAGCAGCCGGCGTTCCTCCCGTAGCAGGCCCTCGATGTAGGGTCGGTACTTCGCGAAGGTGGCCGCTCTCTCCTCGGTGAAACGGAAAACGTGCCACGCCCCATGCCCGGCCGGCACCGCATCCGAGACCTCGCCGGCGGGCAGGTTGCGGAACAGGTCCGGCGGAATGTGGAGCTTGTTGATCGTCGTCATCCCCACGAAGCCGATCTCGCCACCCTGCCCAGCCGAGTGGACATCTGCGGAATGGCCGCTCGCCACCTCTTCGAAGGCCCGTCCCGCACCCAGCTCGGCGAGCACGGAGTCTAGCACGGCGCGGTCGGGCGCCAGGATGCCACTACAGAGGCGCTCCCGGGCAAAACCCTCGCGCTGAAAGTGGGCGCGCGCCTCCTCCTCAGTCACCGGCGCACCGGGGGCGATCTGCTCTTTCTGGTAGACCGTTATCAGGCGCTGATCCACTGCAGTGCGAATCTTCTCGCGCACTTTCTCGTCCTCTTCCAGGCCGATTGCCACCGCTTCCAGCACCATCAGGCGGCCGTCTACCAGAATCTGCAGGTAGTGATGGCGGGCCTCGTCACCGGTTGCGGTAGGACGTTGCCCAGGCAAGAGTTTCTCGACGAGGCGACGCAGGGACTCGGCCTCGATCTGCAACCCGCGCACCTCGGCCACGATGCTGCGCTCATCCCGCGCGCAGGCGGCCAGCAGCAGGAAGGTAAGCCAGGCGCAGGCACGACCACATCTGTTCATTGCCTCGAATCTCGCGTTTCCGGTGAAGGTCCTGCTCTGGCAAGACGCTGCGCAGAACGTTTGTCAAATATAACCCGTCCCGAAGGCCGATTCAATCAAAACATGTAAATAGTCTAAATGGCTCGGTTGCCGGTTACGCCGGAAATGGCATCGACGGAGCACCACAGGGGAATAGTGGTTTAAATCCGGCAGGAGTTGGAAGGCGAAGGGCACCGCGAAACCGGCTCACATCACCGGGTCCCAGGAGAAGGGCTTGGGCCGCAGCCTGAACTTCAACCTCCGACTGGACTCGCGCTTCCTGAGATATGTATCTTCTCGCCACGCGCAACAAGATAGCCCACCGCTCCCCGACATTTCGAGCCCACGTGAGGCCACCATGAACGACGACGAACGCTACCTCTTCGACCTCAACGGCTACCTGCTGATAAAGAGTGTCCTCACCGTCGAGGAAGTGGCCGAGTGCAACGCCGCGATCGACCACCACATCGACGAGTTGACCGAGTACCCGCGCACTCTCGCCGGCGGCTCCAAAGCCCTGTCCGGCACAGAGCACCGCCACGATTTGGGCGGCATGCTCAGCTGGGAGGAACCCTGGTGTGATCCCTTCCGCCGGCTGCTCGCCCACCCCAACATCTTCCCCTACCTGAACGCCGTCCTGGGTGAGGGGTACCGCCTCGACCACGGGCCGTCTCTCATCGCCCAGAACAAGGGTGCAGAAGGAGGCACCCTGCATCACGGCGGCGCCAACGCGCCCGACTTCAGCCTGTCCTACTTCTACAAGAATGGTCGCATTTTCACCGGGTTGAGCGTCGTCGAGTACATGCTCGCCGACGAGGGGCCCGGCGATGGCGGTGTGGCCGTGATCCCGGCCAGCCACAAGGCCAACCTCGACTGCCCGCAGGAGATCCGGCAGTGGGAGGCCCACCGGGAGCACGTCCGCGAGATCAACGCCGAGGCCGGCGACGCGGTCATTTTCACCGAGGCCCTGACCCACGGCACCTTGCCCTGGACCGCCGACCACCAGCGCCGCGCCCTGCTCTACAAGTTCAGTCCCGGCATCCTGGCCTTCAGCGGCGGTGCCCACAACATCGAATACGCCGACTTCATCGAGAAGATGGAGCCGGAGCACCGCGCCGTGATGGAGGCCCCGCACTACCGCCGATGAGGAGATAGGGTCGCAGATTGTAGTTGATTGACGGATAGACAATATTGTATTTTTGAGAATGGATTGCTTGGCGAACTCGGGGTTAGCCGCGCGCACCCCTTCCCG